>DASPOZ010000446.1:0-9839 GCA_035625755.1 Candidatus Sulfotelmatobacter sp. | reverse complement strand
ATCTACACCGGCGCCACCATCAACCAGCAGGCCACGCCGGGGGTGGACTACCTGATGAGCGCCGAGGGGGGCAACAGGAAGAAGTTCTACCTGTTGGGCTCGGACTACGTGTATCCGCGCACCACCAACAAGATCCTGCGGCTCTACCTCACCAAGGTGAAGGAAGTTCCCGAGGCCAACATCGCCGAGGAGTACACGCCCTTCCATCACCAGGACTACCAGACCATCATCGGAAAGATCAAAAGCTTCGGGGCGGCGGGGGACGCGGCCGTCATCAACACCATCAACGGCGACAGCAACGTGCCCTTCTTCAAGGAGCTGGCGAACCAGGGCCTCACGGCGGAGCGGGTCCCCGTTATGTCCTACAGCTTCGCCGAGGTGGAGCTCCAGACGATGGACGTGAAGCCGCTGGTGGGGCACCTGGCCTCCTGGAACTACTACATGTCGCTCAAGACCCCGGAAAACCTCAAGTGGGTGAAGGCCTATAAGGCGTGGTGCGGGGGCCACAACATTCCCGAGAAGCAGTGCGTCACCGACGACCCGATGATGCACGCCTACGTGCACGTCTACCTCTGGGCCAAGGGCGTGGAAAAGGCGAAGTCCACGGATGTGGACAAGGTGCTGAAGGCCCTGGAAGGCCTCGAGATCCCCAGCCCGGTGGGGAAGTACAAGGTGGACCCGAAGAACCACCACACCTGGAAGCCGGTGTACATCGGAAAGATCCGGGCGGACGGCCAGTTCGACGTGGTGTGGAAGAGCAAGGGCTGGGTGGCCCCGGAACCCTGGAGCAAGGTGACCTACGCCAACCGCGGCTGTGACTGGAGCGGCGGCGGCAAGGGAACCTACGACGTGGTCGGCGGGAAGCGCGTGTGGCTCTCCGAGAAAAAGTAATCACCATCATCGCCGTCGCCCTCGTGGCGCTGGCGGGACATGCCGCCCCCGGGGGTGCAGCACCCCCGGCGGGCGGCGGCCCCGCACTCGAGGCGGCCGCCCTCCGGCTGGCCGTACCTGCTACCCAAGAGGCGGCCATCCTCGCCCTGCAGGAAATGGCCGATCCCGCCGTGGAGCCGCTGCTGCGCGCGCTCAAGGACGGCTCCCTGTACCTGCTCAAGGACCGCGTGGCCATCCTGGGGGACGACGGCGCGCTGAAAAACCTGCGCGGCCAGCCCATCGTGGGCGCCGCCGGGCAGCCGGCGGCGCCCGCCGAGGGCCAGGAGGCCATCGCCCTCGAGGAGGCGCATTTCGGCCTGGTCCAGCGGGCGCTGCAGCGCCTGGAGATCTTCGGCCCCGATCGCGACGCGCGCAAGGCCGCCGCCTTCAAGCTGGGCACCGCGCGCGACCCCGCCGCCATCCCGCTGCTGGCGAAGGCGGCGGAGCGCGAGACCGACCCCGAGGTGCGGGCTGTCCTGGCCGAGGCGCTGGCGACCCTGCGCCTCCAGGCCGCGGAGCCGGCCGAGCGCGCGGCGGCCGCCGAGGCCCTGGGCCGCCTCGGTTCCGAGGCGGCCCTGCCGCAGCTCCGGGAGCTGCGCGACCGCGAGACCGACGCCGCGGCGCAGCAGGCCGCCCGCCGCGCCGTCCGCCGCATCGAGGAATTCCTCATCGTCCGAAACCTCGTGGGCTATCTCTTCAACGGGGTGAGCCTGGGCGCGGTACTGCTCATCATGAGCCTGGGGCTCGCCATCACCTTCGGGCTCATGGGCATCATCAACATGGCCCACGGCGAGATGTTGATGCTGGGCTCCTACACCGCCTACGTGGTCCAGGAGTTCTTCGCCACCCACCTGCCCGGCCGCCAGGACTACTTCTTCTTCGCGGCGCTGCCCCTGGCCTTCCTGGTGGCCGGGCTGGTGGGGCTGGCGCTGGAGGCGGGCCTTCTCCGCTTCCTCTACGGCCGCCCCCTGGAGACGCTCATCGTCACCTGGGGCATCGGCATGATCTTCCAGCAGGCGGCCCGCCTCTACTTCGGCGACCAGACCAGCGTGAACTCGCCCACCTGGTTCCGGGGCGGCGTGGAGGTCCTGCGGGGCCTGATCTTCCCCTACAGCCGGATCTTCATCGTGGCGCTGGCGGCCGTGTGCCTGGCCGGAACGTCCCTCCTGCTGCACCGGACTTCGACAGGCCTCCGGGTGCGCGCCGCCATGCAGAACCGCGGCATGGCCGCCTGCCTGGGCGTTTCCACCCGGCGGATCGACGGCCTGACCTTCGCCCTGGGCACGGGCCTGGCCGGCGTGGCTGGGTGCGCCCTGAGCCTCATCGGCACGGTGGACCCGGAGGTGGGCAAGACCTACATCGTGGACGCCTTCATGGTGGTGGTCCTCGGGGGCGTCGGCAAGCTGCTGGGGGCCGTGGTCGCCTCCTTCGGCATCGGGCTCTCCAACAAGATCCTGGAGCCGTTCATCGGTGGGACCGCGGGGGCCATCTACGCCAAGGTGGCCATCCTGGGGATCGTGATCTGGTTCCTCCAATGGAAGCCCACCGGGCTGTTCCCGGCCAAGGGGCGCGCCGCCGAGGCGGCCTGAGGCGGACCGTGGACGCGACGGCAAGGCACGAGGGTAGGATGAGGATGATGACGGCCGGCGGGAGACGACGCGGCTGGTTCATGGCGCTGACGGGGCTCGCCGTCCTCATGACGGCGGGACCGGCCTGGGCCCAATCCACGGGGGCGGCGCCCCCGATCAACAGCGGCGATACGGCCTGGGTGCTGGCGTCGTCGGCGCTGGTGCTGGCCATGATCGTCCCGGGCCTGGCGCTGTTTTATGGGGGATTGGTCCGCAGCAAGAACGTCCTCGGCACCATCATGCAGAGCTTCATGATCCTCTGCCTGGTCAGCCCGCTCTGGGTTCTCCTCGGATACACGCTGGCCTTCGGGCCGGATCATCTGGGCCTCATCGGGGGGTTCGAGTGGGCGGGCCTCGGCGGCGTCGGTCCGGGCGCTTCCCCGGCCCACGGCCCGACGATCCCGCGCGAGGCCTTCATGGTGTTCCAGCTCATGTTCGCCGCCATCACCCCCGCCTTCATCACCGGCACCTTCGCCGAGCGCATGCGGTTCAGCGCGCTCCTGCTGTTCGCGGCCCTCTGGTCCCTCCTGGTGTACGCCCCGCTGGCGCACTGGGTCTGGGGGGGCGGCTGGCTGCAGAGGCTGGGCGCGCTGGATTTTGCCGGCGGGGCGGTGGTGCATACCAGCGCCGGGGTCGCCGCCCTGGTCTGCGCGGTGGTGTTGGGGCAGCGGCAGGGCTATGGGAAGGAATACATGGCCCCGCACAACCTGCCGCTCACCCTGGTGGGCGCCGGGCTGCTCTGGTTCGGCTGGTTCGGGCTCAACGCCGGGAGCGCCATGGGGGCGAACGCCGTGGCCGCCCGGGCGCTCCTGGCAACCCACTCGGCGGCGGCGGCCGGCGCCCTGAGCTGGCTGGTGGCGGAATGGCTGGACCGCGGCGCGCCCGCCGTGCTGGGTCTGGCCAGCGGCGCGGTGGCCGGGCTGGTGGCGATCACGCCCGGGGCCGGCTATGTGAGCCTGCCCTCGGCCATCCTGATCGGGCTGGCGGCGGGACCGCTCTGCTACCTGGCCGTGACCATGAAGACGCGGTTCGGGTACGACGACGCCCTCGATGTGGTGGGCATCCATGGGGTCGGCGGGATCATCGGGCTCCTGGCCACCGGCCTCATGGCGTCCAAGGCCTACAATCCCTCGGGCGCGGACGGTCTCCTGTTCGGGAACCCGATCCTGCTCGGCATCCAGGCCCTGACGGTGCTGGCGGTGGCGGCGACATCGCTGGCCGGCACCTGGGCGATCCTTAAACTGGTCGATCGTCTCATCGGGCTCCGGGTCTCCGAGGACGAGGAGTTGCTCGGCCTCGACCTGAGCCAGCATCGCGAACGCGCGTATACCTCCTGATGGTGCCGCCCCCCCCAAGCATGGGGACGGGGAACGGAGAGTGAGGCGCAGGAAAGCAGAAGTGCAGGGGCGTTCCGGCGGAGGGACGGGAGATGCTCTTCCGAAAACGTGACCGCGACGTCAAAGTTTCCCGCCTGGGGCTTGTGCTCAGGAAGCCGCTGGGAAGGCGCGGCAAGGTGTTGCTGGGGGTCGGCCTGGCCGCCGTACTCTTCGCCCCGCTGCTCCCCCTCACCGTCCGCGGGGCCGCGTTTCTCAACGATTCCTCCGAATTCTGCGTCAACTGCCACCAGATGAACCAGATCTACAGGAACTGGTCCCATTCGTCCCACCGGAATGCGGCCCTTTGTGGGGACTGCCACATCTCCCAAAGGAGCCTGGTTACGAAGCTGGCGGGAAAGCTTCGCGACGGCCTGAATCACGGCTATCCCTATGTCCTCGACATTGCGCCGGAGCATATCCGCATCAAGAAACACGGCACCATGACCGCCCAGGAGAACTGCCTCCGCTGTCACGGAGCCATCGTTGCCGATCTGCCCAACCACGACAGGAAATGTTGGGATTGCCACCGAAACATGCTGCACGGGAACTAGCCACCCATGGAGCTCCGATGGGGCCGCACGGGAAGCGCCGCGAGCGCGCCTCCCCGAAACGGGCCCTCACCGGCGAGTTGAGGGCGATCCCAGGAGGGATACGCGCATGCTGATACCACGCTTCGCCATCGCGGCCGCTTTGCTGTCCGTCGGGGCTCTCGTGGCCGGGGGATGCAGCAAGGAACCGGCGACGGTCGCCGCCGCCATCGAGATCCCGGAGGGCGAGAAGGACCCGGCCGTGTGGGGCAAGAAATATCCCCGCCACTACGACAGCTACCTGAAGAACGCGGAGAAGACGCAGAAGTACAGCAAATACAAGAGCGACAACGAGGATCGGATCAGTCCCTGGCCGTTCCAGGTCCTCCTGTGGGACGGAATGGGATTTGCCATGGAATACAACGAGCCCCAAGGCCACACCGAATCCGTGCGCGATCAGCTCCTGATCCACGCCTCGCGCAGGGCGCCCGGGGGTGTCTGCCTCAGCTGTAAGTCACCGTATGCCCCCGAACTCAAGGAGAAGCTCGGCCTCGACTATTTCCGAAAGCCCTACGATGAGGTTCACGCCCAGATCCCCCCCAGCGGCCGGGAGACGGGGGTCATGTGCCTCGACTGCCACGACCCGAAAACCCATGCCCTTCGCATCAGCCGGTGGACGCTCAAGGAGGGCCTGAAGGCCATCGGCAAGGACGAGTCGAAGCTGACCCGCCAGGAATTGACCACGCTGGTCTGCGCCCAGTGCCACGTGACGTACGTGATCCCCAAGGACGCGGAGGGGAAATCCGTTTACCTCAAGTTCCCGTGGGCCAATGGCCGCTGGGGATACATCCCCATCGAAGGCATCATCAAACAGATCAAGGACGAGAACATTCGCGAGTGGAAACATAAGGTGACCGGCCTCAAGCTGAGCCATATCCGCCACCCGGAGTTCGAACTCTTCTCCGCCCCCGGCAACATTCACTTTGCGGCCGGGGTGTCCTGCGCCGACTGCCACATGGTGTACGAGGT
Source organism: Candidatus Sulfotelmatobacter sp. (assembly GCA_035625755.1). GTDB lineage: Bacteria > Methylomirabilota > Methylomirabilia > Methylomirabilales > DASPOZ01 > DASPOZ01. Next base: position 4,349 of record DASPOZ010000446.1, on the reverse strand, counting down.
GGTCGGCAAGACGAAGATCACCTCCCATCGGTGGGAGAGCCCGTTCAAGAAGAACATGAAGGCCTGCATGCAGTGTCACACCCAGTCCGCCGAATGGCTCAAGGAGCAGGTGTGGATCCGGCAGGACCGGGTGAACCATATGTTCACCAAGGCGGGGTACGCCGTGGCCGAGGCCGCGCTCACCATCGAGCAGGCCAACGCGACACCGGGCGTCGATCAGGCCCTGCTGGACAAGGCCAAGGGGCTTTACGAGGAGGCCTACTACCGCAACACCTTCATCGGCGCGGAAAACAGCATGGGCTTCCACAACCCGTCGGAGGCCCTGCGGGTGTTAGGGGACGCGCTCGGGCAGGCGAAGGAGACGACCATGCTGGCGCAGGAGGCGATCCTCAAGGCCCAGGGAACGCCGAAGCATTTCGACATGGCCACCATCGATGCCATCGTCAAGGAGCGGTACCTGACCAAGGATGGGAAGACCCAATTCCGGCCGAACGTGGCCAGGAAGGCAGCCCTGCTGGATCCTTTGCAGACGGCAGCAGCCAAGTAGAGGGCGGGCCCGCCGCTGCCCCTCTTCCACGGCCTCCCATGAAGGGCGGAGGTGGGGGGGAGGCATGGGCGCGTTATTCCCCGGCCTGGGGGCGAGCGGGAACCCGGGGGGCTCCGCGAGGATAAGAGACGGATGCCGAGCGTGGATACGGGCGATACCGCCTGGATGCTGGTCTCCACATCCCTGGCGCTGCTGACGGTGCTTGGGGTGTCCCTCTTCTACGGGGGGATGGCCAGGAAGAAGAACGTCTTGGCCACCATCATGTACGGGTTCACCGCGCTGTGCGTTGTGAGCGTGGTGTGGGCCCTCTGGGGCTACGCCCTGGCATTCGGCCCCGACGTGGGTGGGATGATCGGACGGTTGGAGTGGTTCGGCCTCACGGGCGCGGACGCCCAACCGGCCGAAGCGGCCCCCACGGTTCCCCCTGCCCTGCAGACCCTGTTCCAGGGGATGCTGGCGGCCATCGCGCCGACCCTGATCTCGGGGGCCCTCGCCGAGCGGGTGAAATTTTCCGCGTTCCTCCTCTTCACCCCCCTGTGGGTCACCTTCGTCTATGTACCCCTGGTGCACTGGGTGTGGGGTGGGGGATGGATCGGGGGCTACTTGAGCGCCATCGACTTCGGCGGGGGCCTCGTGATCCACGTGAGCGCGGGCGTGGCAGGTCTGGCCGCCGCCTGGGTGGTTGGCCCCCGCAAGGGCTTCGGCGTGGACCCCCTTCCGCCGCATGACCGGGTCCTCACCATGCTGGGGGCCGGCTTGCTGTGGCTCGGGTGGCTGGGCGTGGCGGCCGGCAGCGCCTACTCGGCCGGACGGCTGGCCGCCCACGTCGTCCTCGGCACCGTCATGGCGGCCGGCACCGCGGCCCTCGGCTGGGCTCTCCTCGAGCGATCCCTCAAGGGGAAGGCCACGGTCTTTGGAGCCGCCACCGGATCCGTGGCCGGGCTGGCGGCCATCACGGCCGCCGCCGGCTTCGTCGACCTCTGGGCGGCGCCCATCATCGGGATGGGCGCGAGCCTCGCGTGCTATCTCGCCGTTGAGCTCGTGCCGCGCCTGGGCATGGACGATGCCTTCGACGTCTTCGCCCTCTTCGGCGTGGGAGGGATATCGGGGGTCATCGCCACGGGCTTCTTTGCCTCCGCGCGGGTCAACCCGGCCGGCCTCAACGGCGCCCTGGCCGGGAATCCCCCGCTCATGGGGATCCAGGCCATCGCCCTGAGCGTCGTCATCGGATACGTGTTCGTCTACACCTGGATCATCCTGAAGATCGTGGACTGGACCATCGGCCTCCGCGTGCCCGAGGACGAAGAGGTGGAAGGCCTCGATCGGACCCAGCACGGCGAGCGAGCGTATGCCTTGTAGCCTCCGCCCCGCATGCCTTCCGGACCTTCCCCTAGAGGCCGCCGACGGTGGGGTGTGATCCCACGCGCCGCCAGCTTTCCATCGTCTTCCAGAAAAGGTCCTCGGGCTCCCGTCGATGGCGGTTGAAGGTCGGGCCCTCGACGGCGGGAGGCGCCGTGGAGGGGACGCCGGCTTGGCTGTGGACACCAAGACACCCCCAGGCTATAGTTGGGCCCCATTGCGGGGCCTACCGAGCCCGTTGCCTTCCTTTCCCTTTCAAGACGACCTGAGGCAAACCGTGGACGCCGCGACGACGCCGACCAACGGAGACGGCCAGCGCCTGTGGGTCTGGGCCTTCGGGGCGGTCTTCGTCATCGCGATGCCCCTGGCCAACGGCCTGGGCCTGCTCTCGAACTACTACCTCAACCTCTTCGGGAAGTACCTGGCCCTGGCCATCCTGGCGCTGGGCATGGACCTCCTGTGGGGGTACACGGGGATCCTCTCCCTGGGGCAGGCCATCTTCTTCGGGATCGGGGCCTACGCCATCGGCATGCACATGCTGCTGGCGGGGAGCGGCAAGGGGGTGTACGGCGAGGCGGTGCCCGACTTCATGATCTGGAACCAGGTCTACCAGCTCCCCCTGTTCTGGAAGCCGTTCCGCTCCCTCCCCATGGCCCTGGCCGGCGCGATACTCCTCCCCGCCATCCTGGCTGGGCTCGTCGGCTTCCTCACCTTCCGCCGCCGGTTGCGCGGCACCTACTTCGCCATCCTCACCCAGGCCATCGCCTTCGCGGTGTGGCTCATGGTCAACCGCAACGAGATGAAGCTGGGGGGCACCAACGGCCTGACCGACTTCAAGTCCCTCCTGGGATTTCCCCTGCGCGAACCCGCCACGCAGCGGGCACTGTACGTGTGTACCGCGGCCGTCCTGCTGGCCGCGTTGCTCCTGTCGCGCTGGCTGGTGGCCTCCAAGGCCGGCCTGGTGCTGCAGGCCATCCGCGACAATGAGCGCCGCGTGGAGTTCCTGGGGTACGCCGTCACCGGCTACAAGATCTTCGTGTTCGCCCTGGCGGCCGCGCTGGCCGGCCTCTCCGGGCTCCTCTACGCGCCGCAGGTGGGGATCATCACCCCCAGCCAGGTGGGCGTGCTCCCCTCGCTCGAGATCGTGATCTGGGTCGCCTTCGGTGGCCGGGGCACACTCTGGGGGGCCCTGCTGGGCGCCATCTCCATCAACTGGCTCCGCAGCCTCCTCACGGCCAGCGCCCCCAAGGTCTGGCCGATCATCCTGGGAGGCTTGTTCGTGGCCGTCATCATGCTGTTCCCGCATGGGCTCCTGGGGATCGGCCGCCGGCTCTGGGGGCTGCTGGCCGGCCCCCAGCCCGCCGTCACCGCCGTGGAGGCCACCGGGGGATCGCCCGTGAGGGAACCCACTCCCTGACCATGAGCACGCTCCTCTATGTGGACGGCCTCACGGTCTCCTTCGACGGGTTCCTGGCCCTCCGGAACCTTAGCCTCATCGTCGATCCCCAGGAGAAGATCCGCGTGGTCATCGGCCCCAACGGCGCCGGGAAGACCACCCTTTTCGACGCCGTCACCGGCCAGGTGCGTCCGGTGGAGGGACGCATCGTGTTCCAGGACACGTTGGATCTCCTGGACACCACCACCCACGCCATCGCCAACCGGGGGGTGATCCGCAAGTTCCAGACCCCCTCCGTGTTTCCGGGCCACACGGTGTTCGAGAACATGCGGCTCTCCTCGGGACGGAAGACCTTCCGGTCCAGCCTCTCCACCCGCACCACCGCCGCCGAGCAGGAACGGATCGCCAAGGTGTTGGATCAGGTGGGGCTCCTGGCCTACCTCAACGTGCGCGCCGGCATGCTCTCCCACGGCCAGAAGCAGTGGCTGGAGATGGGCATGCTCCTGGTCCAGGACCCCACGCTCCTGCTCCTGGACGAGCCGGTGGCCGGGATGACTCGGGTGGAGAAGGAGAAGACCGCCGAGCTGATCGATACCATCTCGCAGGGCTCGGCGTGCGCCATCATGCTCATCGAGCACGATATGGAGTTCGTCCGCCAGGTCGCCCGGCGCGGGCATCGGGTGACCGTGCTCCACGAAGGGAGCGTCCTCTCCGAGGGCCCGCTGGACCAGGTCCAGGCCGACCCCCGCGTCATCGAGGCCTACCTGGGGCGCGGGACGCTGGGCCGGTAGCCGCCATGCTCTCCATCAACGGCATCGACGTCTGTTACGGCCAGAGCCGTATCCTCGCTCACCTGGACCTCACGGTGGGCCCCGGGCAGGTGGTTTGTGTGATGGGGCGGAACGGCGTGGGCAAGACCACGCTGCTCAAGGCCATCATGGGCCTGCTGGTGCCCCCGCAGGGGCGCATCGTGTTCCGGGGGCAAGAGATTACGCGGATGCCCCCCTACGAACGGGCCCGCCGGGGCATCGGCTACGTCCCGCAGGG
>DASPOZ010000445.1:0-2799 GCA_035625755.1 Candidatus Sulfotelmatobacter sp. | reverse complement strand
GTCTCGCTCGAACCCTGGGCGGCAACGCGCGCGAGGCCATCCTCAGGGGGCATTCCATGGACGCCATGGTGAACCGGTATTTGGCGGTGTACCATGCGGTGTGGTGCTCCGGCACCGCGTGACCGCTGGCTTGGGGATGGTCGCTCGCGGCTTGGTGGCGTGACAGCCCGCCGACGGCCGGCTGGGCCCCTCGCCCGGGGGAGACGAGCGGCAGGGGGATGACGTGCGCGGACGACGGTGGGCCTTTCGCTTGGCGGCTATGCTGCTGGGCCTCGCGATCCCACTCGGGGCCCTCGAGGCCTATCTTCGCCTCACCGGGGTCGGCGGGGGGTTCTACGAACCCGATCCGGTTCTGGGCGCCCGCCATATTCCGAACCGCAGCGGGCGCTGGCGCAAGGCGTGCTTCGATGTTCCCATCCGGATCAATTCCGATGGCCTCCGCGATGTCGAGCACCAACGAGAGAAGCTCCCGGAGACCGTGCGCATCGCCGTGTTGGGGGATTCTCTGGCGGAGGCCTTGCAGGTGCCTCTAGAGCAGTCGTTTCCCCGCCGCCTGGAGGCGATGTTGAACGCCTCGGGCCAGAACCCCAGGGCGGAGGTGATCAATTTCGGGGTCTCGGGCTACGGGACCGATCAGGAGTACCTGACCCTGAAGACGCACGCGGCCACCTACCGACCCGACGTCGTCGTTCTGGCCTTCACCATCGGGAATGACGTCCGCAACAACTCCCCGGCTTTGGAGCGGCAGGTCAGCTCGTACGCGAAGCCTTTCTTCCGCCTCGACGCAGAGGGGCGTCTCGTCGCCGTCCCGTTTGAAGCGTCGAGGCCGTCCACGGCCGGCGTGCTGGGGACGATCAAGGCGGGATTGAGATATTTCCGCCTCTATGACTTTCTGGTAGACTGGGCGCACTCCAATCCCTCGGCGCTCGCTTTCCTGGTGAGGGCGGGGCTGATCTACGGCGTGCCCGCGCCCGGACCCGGCGTGGAAGCCCGGGGGGGCGCGGAGGCCGTCCGCCTGGACTACGAGGTCTACCTCAAGGAGCCCGACGCCGCTTGGGCCGAGGCGTGGCGAGTGACGGAGGCCCTCGTCCGCGGCGCCAACCGCGAAACCAAGCGGATGGGCGGGCGCTTCGTGCTGGTCCCGATCCCGTCGGGCATCGAGCTGGCCCCTGCGGAGGCCGTGGCCAAGGCGTTTCCCGGCAGCACGCCGGAACGGTATGACCTGGCGGGCCCCCGCCGGCGCCTGGAGCGGATCGCCGAGACGGAGGGATTCGATTACGTGTCCGTCTATGACGTGTTCCTGCGCGACTTGGGGGGCCGGCACGGGAAGCTGGAGGACCTTTTCTTCTGGTGCGATGGGCACCTGACTCCACAAGGCCACCAGCTCGTGGCGGAGGCCATCGCGGCGCACATCCGGCGGCCCGCGCGCGCGCCCGCGCCCCACGGATCGTAGGTTCCTCGGGCCCGGCGGGCGCGATCTCCCGGGCCGCTCTTGCGCCGTCCACGACATCAGTTCGGGGAGGCACCAACGGGGAGGAAGGTATGGGAAGGGCTCGGAACTTGTCGTCCAAGGCCTCCATTATCGGGGAGTTCCTGGGCTTCCTCTGGCAGCGCAAGCTCTGGTGGATGATCCCGATGTTCCTCGTGTTCTTCGGGATCGGGCTCCTCCTGATCTTCGCGCAGGGATCGGCCCTGGCACCGTTCATCTACACGCTGTTCTAGCCCCGGGCGGGCGGTCCGCGACCCTACGGGACGGCCGAACCCCCGCCCCGCCGATCGCGGGTCCCGTCGGGCAGGAGGCTGGATGCTCCGCAGGCTCTGGGAAGGCTGGAAGCTCCTCGCCGAGAAGATCGGGACGGTTCAGGCCAAGCTCATCCTGGGCCTCCTGTACTTCGTCATCGTCGGGCCCATCGCCCTGGTCCGCCGCCTCTGGGCGGACTCCCTGGGGCTCCGCCGGACGGCGGCCGCGACCTACTGGAGCCCGCGGCCCCCCTCCGCGCCCACCCTGGAAGAGGCCCGGAGGCAGTGATGCACATCCTGGGGATCAGCTGCTACTACCACGACGCGGCCGCCGCCCTGCTGCGCGACGGGGTCCTGGTGGCCGCCGCCCAGGAGGAGCGGTTCACCCGCCGGAAGAACGATCCAGGCTTCCCCGCCCAGGCCATCGCCTTCTGCCTGCGCCAGGCCGGGATCGCCGCGGGGGACCTGGACTACGTGGTCTTCTACGAGAAGCCCTTCGCCAAGGTGGAGCGGATCGTCTCCAGCGCCCTGGCCACCTTCCCACGCTCCCTGCGGGTCTTCCGGGAGGCCCTCTTGGTCCTCCTGAAGGAGAAGCTCTGGATCAAGGACCGGATCCGGCAGCACCTGGGGCTCGACCCCGCCAAGATCCTCTTCGTGGAGCACCACCTCTCCCACGCCGCCAGCGCCTTCTTCTGCTCCCCCTTCCGCGAGGCGGCCCTCCTGACGGTGGACGGGGTGGGGGAGTGGACCACCGCGGCCCTGGGGCGGGGGACCGCCGACTGGACGGGGACCGGCACGAACGCCCTCGCCCTGTACCACGAGCTGCGCTTCCCCCACTCCCTGGGCCTCCTCTACTCGGCCTTCACGGCCTTTTTGGGCTTCGAGGTGAACGAGGGGGAGTACAAGGTCATGGGGATGGCGCCCTACGGCCAACCCAAGTACGCGGACAAGGTAGCCTCCCTGGTGGACCTCAAGGACGACGGAAGTTTTCGCCTGGACATGTCGTACCTCAGCTACCACTACCACTTGGAAAAATCCTTCAACGCTCGCTTCGAGAGG
>DASPOZ010000444.1:0-7772 GCA_035625755.1 Candidatus Sulfotelmatobacter sp. | reverse complement strand
CGGGTGCAGATGGTAACCGAGTACGCGGATGTCGCCGGGTAGTCAAACTCCCGCAGCCTGGGTGACTTGCGCCGAGGCAGGTGTGGGGACTTCGCCGTTGAATCGGGCATCGCACGTAAGGACCGAGAAGGTTCCGCTTGGTCGTGTAGGGAAGCACCTCGTGTGCCTCCGGCCGGTCCCTGGGCCCAGCCGGCGGCAGACGAGCTGCCGCCCTACGTCGTGCCGTGCGTTCCGGTTTCCGACCCCCGACCCCCGACCTCCGGCCCCCGGACCCCGGTCCCGGCGTCGGCCGGCAGGACGACGCGGAAGGTGCTGCCGGCGCCCACCTGGGACCGCACGTCGATGCGCCCCCCGTGCTCCGTCACGATGCCCTGGCAAATGGCCAGGCCCAGGCCGGTGCCCTTGCCGGCCGGCTTGGTGGTGAAGAACGGCTCGAAGATGCGGGGCAGGTGTTCGGGGGCGATGCCGGCCCCCTGGTCCTCGAATTCCACCGCAACCTTCGGGCCGTCGGCCTCGGCCAGGGCCAGGGTGCGGATCGTGAGGGTCCCCTCCCCGGGCGTGGCCTCCAGGGCGTTCAGGAGCAGCGACAGGAACACCTGCCGGATCTGCCCTTCGTTCACGCGGGCCGGCGGGAGGCCGGGGGCCAGCTCCTGGCGCAGCGTGAGGGTGCGGAAGCGAGGCTGGTGGCTCACCAGGGTGAGGGCCTTCTCCAGGGCGGCGTTCAGGTCCATCGGCTCGCGCGCCCGGCCCGGCTCGCGGACGAACTGGAGGAGGGCGCCGGTGATCTCCTTGCAGCGGTAGGTCTCCTCCTCGATGATCCGCAGGTACTCCGCGAAATCGGCGACCGCCTCCACCCCCCGCAGGTCCGGCCCCCGCAGCCGGTCCAGCAGCCCCTCGGCGCACCCGGCGATGGTGGCCAGGGGGTTGTTCAGCTCATGGGCCACCCCCGCCGCCAGGCCCCCCACGGCCGCCAGCTTCTCCGCCGTGAGGACCTGGTGCTCCAGCCGCTTGCGCTCCGTGATGTCCTCGATGAGGAGGATGGCGTAGGTCACGGCTCCGCCCTCGGTGCGGAGCGGCGCCCGCGTCATGCGCAGGGTGCGGGTCTGGCCGGCCTCGCTGAACTCCTCCTCGCTCCGGCCCACGGCGCCTCGGGTGAAGATCTCCCCCAGGGCCGCCCGCGCCGCGTCCCGCTTGGCCTCGGGCAGCAGGTCCAGGAGGGACGTCCCCCGCAGGCGCCCCTCGGCCACGCCCAGCTCGTCCTCCCCGGCCCGGTTGCAGGTGACGACCCGCAGGTCGCGGTCCACCACGTAGAGTCCCAGCGGGAGGGCCTCCACCACGCCGTCGGTGAAGGCCTTCTGCGCCGCCAGGTCCCGCGTGCGTTCCAGCACCCGTTCCTCCAGGCCCTTGGCGTAGGCCTGGCACTCGCGGTAGAGGCGTGCGTTCTCGATGGCGATGCCGGCGTGTTTGGCGAACACCGAGAGGGTCTCCACGTCCCGCTCGGTGAAGCGGCGCGCCGGATCGCGGGAGCCGATGGTGAAGGTGCCCATCAGTTGTCCCTGGTAGCGGATGGGGACGCTGAGCACGCCGTGCAGGCCCTCCGCCCCGGGGAAGGTGATCCGGTCCGGGGCGTCTGCGTAGGCTGTCATCACCAGCGGCTCGCCCGTCTCCAGGATCCGGCCCACCACGCCGACGCCGGGGCGGAAGACGCGTCCCAGGAGCTCCGCCGGGAGGTTGTGGAGCGCCGCCAGGCGGATCCGGCCCGCCGCACCGTCGGCGGCTGAACCTTCCTCTGGCTCGTAGAGCCCCACGGACCCCGCGTCCCCTCCCAAGAGGCGCACGGCGCTCATGATGAGCTTCTGCAGCAGCAGGCCACGATGCAGCTCGGAGCTGACGGCCTCCACCGCCTCGCGCAGGGCGGTGAGCTGGGCCAGATCCCGCCGGGTCTGCTCGTGCAGGCTGGCGTTGACGAGCGCGATGGCCGCCTGGTCCGCGAAGGCGGAGGCCAGGCGCACCTCGGCCTCGGCGAAGCCGCCGGCCTCCGGGCGGAAGATGATGAGGACGCCGAACACGCGGTCCGGCACGGCCAGGGGGATGGCCAGGGCGGAGCGCAGGCCGTGCCGGAGGATGAGGCTGGTGGGGCGGGCGCGCGGGTCCGCCAGCACGTCCGTGCTCATCACGGGCGTGCGCTCCAGCGCGGCCAGGCCGGCGAGCCCCTCGCCGAGCCTGAAGCGGACCCCCATCTCTCCGGCCGGCAGCCCCAGGGCCCGCAGATGGTACAGCTCGCCCGTGGCCTCGTCCAGCCGGAGGACGGCGCAGTAGGTGACGCCCAGCAGTTCGCGCGCCTTGTCCAGGATCAGGTCCAGCGCGCGGTCCAGCTCCAGGGAGGCGCCGATGGCACGGCCCACCTCGTTCAGGGCCTCCAGCTCGCGCTGCCGGCGCTGGAGCTCCCGCTCCATGGCGCGGCGAGGGGTGATGTCCCGGATGATCCCCAGCACCCCCACCACCTGCCCGTCGCGGCGCAGGAGGGCGTTGTTCACCTCCACGGTCACCGCCCGCCCGTCCTTGTGCACCAGCTCCCCCACTGTAGTGGCCGGAAGTTCCTCCCCCGCCTGCAGGCTGCGGACGCGGTCCGCCGCGGTGAGCTGGGTCTGGGGGGTGGCCACGGACTCGATGGGCTGGCCGAGGAGCTCCTCCGGACGGTACCCGAGGAGGGGCTCCACCTGCGGGTTCACGAACGTGATGCGGCCCTCCAAATCCCGTGTGTAGATCACGTCGCTGGCCTGCTCCGTGAGCTGGCGGTACAGCGACTCGGAACCCCGCAGCCGTTCGTTGAGGGCCGCGAGGCTCTCGGCGCGGGCCACGGTCTCCGCCACCAGGCGGGTCTTCTCGATGGCCAGCGCGGCCTGGTGGGCGAAGGTGGTGAGCAGGTCCAGGTCGGCCGAGTCGAACCGGGCCCCCCCGGCGGGGCGCAGGTCCTCGTAGCGCGCCAGCGTCACCACGCCCAGGACGCGATCCTCGGCCCGCAGCGGGGCGGCCAGCAAGGCCTGACGGCGGGATGGGGTCCCCTCGAGGGGCAGGGCGCGCGGGTCCGCGCCGGCGTCGTTTATGAGCTGGGGCGAGCCCGTCTGTGCCACCCAGCCCGTGATCCCCTCGCCCATGCCCAGGCGGGGCGGCTCGGCCCGGCCGAAGCCGCCGCGCCAGACCTCGGCCGAGAGGACCTCGCCCTGGCGGAGGAAGATGCCGCAGGCGTCATACGGGATCAGCGCGTGGAGCCGATCCGCGATGGCGCTGAGGGCGTGCTGGAGGTCCCGCCCGCGCGTGATGGTTTCGCCCACCGCTTGCAGGGCCGCCAGGCGCGCCGCCTGCGCCTGGGCCTCCCGGAGCAGGCGCGCCCCGTCCAGGGACACGCCGATGTGGTGCCCCAGCGCCTCCAGGAGCTTGAGCTCCGCGGGGTGGAGACGGCGGCGGTGCCGGGTGCAGACGCCCAGCGTCCCCAGGACGCGATCGTGGGCCCAGAGCGGGACGCAGGCGAAGGAGCGCAGCCCCTCGGCGCGGAGGAGCCCCGGGTCCACGTTCCGGGCGATGCGGGGGTCGGCCGTCACGTCGGCCACGTGCAGGGCCTGGCGGGTCCGGACCACTATGCCGGCCAGGCTGGCCGCCACGGGGAGCCGGTGGGCGGTCCGGGCGATGGATTCGGGGAGCCCGCAGGTGGCGGCGGTCTCCAGGGTCCCGCCGTCGGCCTCCAGGAGGTGGATCAGGCCCGCATCCACGTGCAGGGTCTGGAGCGCGATGGCGAGGGCCCCCTCCAGGGCGGCCTCCGGCGAGGGCGCGCGCCCCATGGCCTCGGCGATGGCGGTGACCGCGTCGAGGTGGCCCGCGCCGCCGTCGGGCCCTCCCGCCCGCGGGGCGGGCGCGGCGGCGCCCGGGGCCGGCCGCCGGCGCGCCGCCGCCTGGCCGGGCGGCGCGGGCCGCCGGCGGGTGCGGCGGGGGAGAGACCGGCGTTTGGGGGGCGGGATCTTCGGCATAGGCTATCGCGCGTCCGGAGGCCGCCGGCGGAGCGCCACCCTGTCGCCGCGCCGGCGTGCCTTGTGACAAATCGTAGTCGGCCGGCCCCTCCGGCGCAAGGCGAAAGGCACTCGGTGGTCAGGGGGCGTGGCGATGCGTGGGTGGGGTCCGAAGGGGTGGCGTCGTGGGGACACCGGCCGCGGGAACCGGGGCGGCTCGTGCGATACTGTTCACATAGCCCGTCAGCCGGGTGAAATCCCCCCTCGCCCCCCTTTGATGAAGAGGGGTTGGGGGGGGATTTGGTCGAACATTGGTGCGCCTGTTGAACATGTGAACACTATTGGGGTTTCCTGGGAGAGGGAGGGGAGCCGGATGCGGACGGCGCCGGCTCGGAGGGACGGCGCGGTCAATCCCCACGTCCGGCCGCGGGCGACGTCTCATCGATCTCAAACCCGAGGTCGGCGATCATCCGGTGGGCCGCCGGGGCCTCCTGGCCGGGCGTCGTGAGATACCCCTCGATGAAGATGGAGTTGGCCGGGTACAGCGCCAACGGCTGCAGCGAGCCCAGGTTCAGCTCCCGCCCGCCGGCCACGCGGATCTCCTTGGCGGGGAGCGCGAAGCGGAACAGGCAGAGGGCCTTGAGGCAGCGCCGCGGGTCCAGGGTGCGGGTCCCGGCCAGCGGCGTGCCGTCGATGGGGTGGAGAAAGTTCACCGGGATGGAATCGATGTCGAGGGCGCGCAGGTGGAGGGCCAGGTCCACGACGTCCTCGTCCGTCTCGCCCATGCCCACGATGCCCCCCGAGCAGGTGGAGAGCCCGGCGCGGCGGACCGCCTGCAGCGTGCGGACGCGGTCGGCAAAGGTGTGGGTGGAGCAGATACGGTGGTGGAAGCGGGGGCTGGTGTTCAGGTTGTGGTTCACGCGCTCCACCCCCGCGGCCTTCAGGCGGTGCGCCTGCGCCTCCGTCAGCAGGCCCAGGCAGCAGCAGATGTTGATGGGCACCTCGGCCCGGATCGCCTCCACGGCCGCCGCCACCTGGTCCAGCTCGCGCTCCGTGGGGCCGCGCCCGCTGTTCACGATGCAGAAGCGGAGGGCCCGGGCAGCCTTCGCCTCCCGCGCCGCCTGGAGCAGGCGTGGGATGGACAGGAACGGATAACGGTCGATGGGCGCGGCGGACACCTTGGACTGGGAGCAGTAGCCGCAGTCCTCCGCGCAGAGCCCGCTCTTGGCGTTGATCAACCGGTGAAGCTGCACGCGGACGCCGTGGTGGTGGCGGCGGACCCGGAAGGCCGCCTCCAGCAGCGCCGGGACGTCCCCGTCGGGCGCGCGCAGGACCGCCAACAAGTCCTCCCGGGAAGGCAGCCGCCCCTCCAGCGCCAGATCGGCGAATCGGTCGTACCGCATCGCCTCCTCCATGCTCACCAAGTTGCAGAAGAATCCGTTCTTGCCCAGGCTGCTCAAAAAGGTCCAGATGCAAGGCGGCGCGCGCAGCGAGGCGCGAGGCGTACTCGGTCCGTACGTCGCAGCGCCGCGCGAGCGCGCCAACGCCGCAGATGGGCCTTTTTCAGCAGCCTGTCACACGCCCAGGGCGGCGCGCAGGATGTCGAGCTTGATGTGGGCGCGGGCGGCCGCCGCCAGCGTCTCGCGCGCCGGAGGGCTCCCGGGCAGCAGAGGGACGCGCCCCAGGATGGGCGCCCCCGCCAGTTCGCTCAGGAGGGCAAGGTTGGCCTCGTCGGCGACGCCCGGGACGGCGCGCCCATCGTTCAGAACGATCCCGATCACCTCCAGGCCGGCCCGGCCGGCCTCACGCACCGTGAGCTGGGTGTGGTTCAGGGTGCCCAGGGCGGTCCGCGCCACGAGAAGCACCGGTATCCGCAGGCGGCGGGCCACCTGGGGGAACTGCACCCCTTCCGCCAGGGGCACCAGCAGGCCGCCCGCCCCCTCCACCAGCACGCAGTCGGCGGCCCCCGCCAAGGCGGTGTAGGCCTCGGCGATCCGGTCCAGGCTGATGGCGGCCCCGGCCTGGCGCGCGGCCGCCAGGGGGGAGGCCGGGAGCGCGAAGGCGTAGGGGGCCATGGCCTCCAGCGGCTCGGCAAGGCGGCCGACGGCCCGGAGGTACTCGGCATCGGCCGGCACCGGCCTGCCGTCCCGCGCGCCGCAGCCGGTCTCCACCGGCTTCAGCGCCGCCATGCGGAGGCCGGCCTCCTGCAGGCCCACCAGGAGCGTCGCCGCCACGACGGTCTTCCCCACCCCGGTATCCGTCCCCGTGATGAACAGGCCGCGCCCCATCAAACCTCCTCACAGGCTGCTGAAAAAGGCCCATCTGCGGCGTTGGCGCGCTCGGGCGCTCGCTGCGGCGTACCCGGAGTACGCCTCGGACCCACCTCCGGTGGGTACCCCCCCATCGCGCGCCGCCTTGCATCTGGACCTTTTTGAGCAGCCTGGGCGAAGAAGAGTTTTCGACATCCTGCGCGCAGGGGCCGGAAGCGGCCCTCAGTCCTCCAAGGGGATCTACTCGCGCCCCATCAAACCTCCGTGACCCGGCGGATGGCGCGCCCGGTGGCCTCCACGAGAAAAGTGAGCTGCCGGTGGCTGGCGGCCAGGGGCGGCATCAGCACCAGGGTATCGCCCAGCGGCCGGAGGATGATCCCGTCGTCGCGCGCGGCCATGCAGACGCGGTGCCCGATGCGCGCCGCCGGCGCGTAAGGGGCCTTGGTGCGGCGATCTCGGACCAACTCGATCCCCACCATCATGCCGACGCGGCGGATATCGCCCACGTGGGGCAGAACCCACAGGGCGTCCAGCGCCCCGGCGAGGGCCTCGATCTTGGCGGGCAAGCTCTCCAGGACTCGCGTGCGCCGGAACTCGTGCAGGTTCGCCAGGGCAACCGCACAGGCCAGCGGGTTCCCCGTGTAGGTGTGGCCGTGGTAGAAGGTCCGCCCCTCCTCGGGCCGCCCCAGGAAGGCGTGGAAGATCCTTCCGGTGGTCAGGGTGGCCGCCAGGGGCAGATAGCCCCCGGTGATCCCCTTGGCCAGCGCCATCAGGTCGGGGCGGGCACCATCGTGCTCGCAGGCGAAGAGGCGGCCCGTGCGGCCGAAGCCGGTGGCCACCTCGTCCGCGATGAAGAGGACGTCGTGGGCCCGGCAGAGGTCCGCCACCTCGCCCACGAAACCGGGCGGCTGCGTCAGCATGCCGGCGGCCGCCTGGACCATGGGCTCCAGGATGACGGCTGCCAGCTGCCGGCGCCGGGCGCGGAGGGTGGCCCGCAGGGCCTGGAGCGGCTGGCCGCAGCAGCCGCGCGCCGGGGCCCGCGGGCAGCGGTAGCAGTAGGGGGAGGGGAGGCGGATGGTCTGGAACAGGAGCGGGGCGAAGAGGCGGTGGAACAGGTCGATCCCGCCCACCGATACGGCCCCGAGGGTGTCCCCGTGATAGGCGTTGGCGAAGGTGACCATCAGGCGGCGCTCCGGGCGGGGCGGCCGCCGCTGGCGCCAATATTGGAAGGCGAGCTTGATGGCCACCTCCACCGCGGTGGACCCATTGTCGGAATAGAAGACCTTGGTGAGGCCCGGCGGGGCCACGGCCGCCAGGCGCGCGGCGAGCTCCGTGGCGGGGACGTTGGCCAGCCCCAGCATGGTGCTATGGGCGATGCGGCCGAGCTGGGCCCGCACGGCGCGGTCCAGGGCGGGCACGCGGTGGCCGTGGAGCGTGACCCAGAGGGAGGACACGCCGTCGAAGTAGCGCCGGCCGTCCGTATCGTAGAGGTAGCAGC
>DASPOZ010000443.1:0-6296 GCA_035625755.1 Candidatus Sulfotelmatobacter sp. | reverse complement strand
CGCCGCCTCGCGCCCCCGCGAGGAACGCGGCGGCGCCGATGGCGGCCGCCGCCGCGGCCGCCGCCCACATGGCCGGGAAGCTCGTCGCCTCGAGGAACGCCCCCAACCCGATGGCCCCCACGGCGATCCCCAGCTCGAACGCCCCGTAGTAGGTCGCGAACGCCCGGGCCCGCTCCGCCTCGGGGGCGCGGTCCGTGAGCAGCGCCGCCAGGGACGGCTGCACCGCCCCCATGCCCACGCCGTACACCACCCCGGCGGCCAGCACCTGCCACGGCCGGCCGGCCCCGGCCAGCAGCACCAGCGCGGCCGTCATGATCCCCAGGCCCGGCACGATCACCGCGCCGCGGCCGAACCGGTCCGAGAGCCTGCCGGCCCGGGTCCGCACGGCCAGCAGGCTCAGGGCGTACAGGGTGAAGAAGGTGCCCGGGTTCTCCAGTTGGTTGGCCCTCCCCCAGAGCGGCAGGAACGTGAGAACGGCGCCGTAGGTGGTGGTCTGGGCCAGGACGATGGCCGAGGGGAAGAGCGCCGGGCGGCTGAGGACGCCGCCCAGCGCGCCCGCCCCCGTGCGCGGCGCGGCCTCCGGGGCGCCGGCGGGCGCCCGTGGGGCCTCCGGCACGGCCGCGGCGAAGGCCAGGGCGGCCAGCCCCACCCCGGCGGAGGCGGTGAAGAGCACGCCGAACGAGGTGCTGTTCACCAGGGCCATCCCCGCGGCGGGCGCCAGGGCCATGGCCAGGTTGATGGCCAAGCCGTAGGCGCCCATGGCCTCGCCCCGGCGCGGCAGCGGCGCCCCGTCCGCCACCAGGGTGGTGGCCGCCGTCATGAAGGTGCCCATCCCGACCCCGTGGAAGATCCGCAGGAGGAGGAGCCGCGGGATGGAGGTGGCCGCATGGTAGAGCAACCCGCAGACCACGACGACGGCCGCCCCCGCCGCGATGAACGGCTTCCGCCGCCGGCGATCGATGGCGGGCGCCACGCAGGGGCGTGTGACGGTGGATGCCGCCGTGAGCAGCCCCATCACCAGCCCCACCTGGGCATCGGTGCCGCCCAGCTCCACCGCGTAGAGTGGGACCGTGGGGAGCAGGACGTAGTAGCTCAGGAAGAAGGTGAAGGTGGCGCACCAGGTGAGGACGAAGGTGGGCGTCAGCAGGGAACCGGGGCGCGGTGCGGCGGCTTCGGCGCCGCCGGGCGCGACGGCCGGGGAGGGGTCAGCCAAGGAGGTCGCCGGCGGGGCCGAAGGCCAAGGGGTCCGGCCCGCCTGCGACCTCGAGGTCCGGGTTCGCCTGGACAACCTCCAGCAGGGCCTCGGAGGCCTGGAACTCCTCCAGCTCCAGCGTGTTCTTGATGCGGGCCACCTTGGCCTCGTGGGGCTCCGTGAGGCCGATGGTGCCGAGGGCCGCCTCGATGGCCTCGCGGTCCGTCTCCAGGATGATGGGCAGCTTGCTCCGCATCACGGTGCCGCTGGTGAGGGAATTGGTGTAGGTGTACTTGAAGTTGATCTTGTCGGCCAGGCGGCGCGTGGCGAAGTCCGCCAGGCCGATCCCCACGGCGTTGCCGGCGGTTTTCTCCGTGAGGTCGCGCACCAGGATGCGGACGTAGCGGGGCGTCTCCGGCTCCTTCTCGGGGGCGATGTAGAGGCGGCCGATGACGTTGGTGTCCATCCCGGTGCCGCTGACCTCCTTGCCCATCTCGTCCACGATGAGGAGGTGCAGGAAGTCGAAGGGGATCTTGGCCATGAGGGCCTTGGCCTCCTTCAGCAGGTGGCGCTCCGCCTCCTCGATGCGCTCGGGGCGCATGGCGCGCACGATGGCCGTCTGGTGCCGCGCGTTCTCCACCAGGCCCACGGCGAAGAGGATGGGGAGGCGCTTCACCAGGGTCCGCCCCAGCTCCAGGATCATGGTGCCCATGCTCACGTCCACGGCCGCGCGGTGGGCCTGCACGGCGCCCCGGTGCTTGCAGGCCCCGATGGTCATCATCTTCAGGATGCCGCTCTCGATCTCGGCGTCGAAGTTGGTGTGAGGCTTGATCCGGTTGATGAAGACCAGGGCGTCGGCCTCCATGGCGTCCTTGCCGACCAGGATGGGCAGGCCCCACGGCGACCGGCCCACCTCCTCCACCTCCATGGTGGCCCGGATGGGCACGCCCATGGTCTCCTCCGTGATCCCGTAGCGGGCGAGGACGGCGATCTGGCCCTCCGCGGTGGCCCCGCCGTGGCTGCCCATGGCGGGGAAGACGAACGGCTTCGCCCCCATGAGCTTCAGGCGACCGATCACCAGGCGGGTCACCTCGGCCATGTTGGTGATGCCGCGGCTCCCGCCGGACACGCCCACCGTGGTGCCCGGGCGCAGCTCGCCCAACCCCAGGCGGTCGATCTCGCGGTGCACGGCCGTCTCCAGGTCGTCCACGGCCGGCTGGTCGAACCGCTGCCGCACCCTGTACATCGCCGGGAAGCGCATGATGTCTCGCTCCTCGAGGAAATGCGTTCGACGGTTCGACTGCTCGACCGCTCCTATCCCATTAAGAACGGCCGAACAGTCGAACTGCCGAACGGTCGAACGCTTTTGTTACTTCTCCAGGGCCTTGACGATCTCGCGGCAGAAGGCCGGGAGGTCGGCCGGGAACCGCGAGGTGATCAGGTTGCCGTCCACCACCACCTCCTCGTCCACGTACCGGGCCCCGGCGTTGACCAGGTCATCCTTGATGGAGTGGAAGCAGGTGGCCGTCTTGCCCTTCAGCACGCCGGCCGAGCAGAGCATCCAGCCCGCGTGGCAGATGGCCGCCACCGGCTTGCCGGCGGCGAAGGCATCCTTCACGAGCTGCACCATGGCCTTGGACCGGCGCATCATGTCCGGCGCGTACCCTCCGGGGATCACCACGCCGTCGAAATCCTTGGCGGAGACGTCCTCGGCCTGCACGTCCACGTTCACGGGGTACCCGTGCTTGCTGGCGCAGGACTTGGCCCCGCCGCTCCCCACCACCTTCACGTCGGCCCCTTCCTCCTTGAGGCGGTAGTAGGGGGCCCACAGCTCCATCTCCTGGTACATGTCCGCCGCCAGCACCGCCACCTTCTTGCCCTTCAGTCGCATGGCACGTCCTCCTCATGTTCATGCGCGGGCGGCCCACCCGCCCGCGCGGGGATCTGGGGTTGCGTGTCGGGGGCCGGAGATCGACCCCGCGTCAACTATACGCCGCCTCCCGCCGGGATGGCAACGGCCGTGCCCCCTGCGGGCTCAGTGCGGCGGCGGGGGGGGCGGCAAGGCCGCTACCGGGAGGGGCGCAGGCGCAGGAGGCGGGCGGTGGGCTTCACCTCGGGGTTCACCACCACGCGGGGGAATTCGCCGCGCAGGGCGGCCGCCACGCCCTCCACGGTCTTCCGCCGCATCTCCGTGTAGGCCTCCTCGGTGTAGGAAGCGTAGTGCGGCGTGAGGACCACGTTGTCCAGGTTCAGGAGCGGGTCGTTTGGGTCGGGCGGCTCCACCTCCATCACGTCCAGGCCCGCGCCGGCGATCCAGCCCTCCTTCAGGGCCCGCGCCAGCGCCACCCCGTCCACCACCGGCCCCCGCCCGGTGTTCACCAGGAAGGCCGAGGGCTTCATCTTGCGCAGCTCCGCCTCCCCGATCAGGTGGTACGTGGAGTCGTTCAGCGGCGTATGGATGGAGACGACGTCCGACTCGCGGAGGAGCGTGTGGAAGTCCACCAGGCTCACGTTGTGCTCCGCCGCCGTCTCGGGCTTCACGTAGGGGTCGAAGGCGATGATGCGAAACCCGAAGGCCTCGGCCTTGAGCGCCACGGCCCGGGCGATGTTGCCGAAGGCCACCAGCCCCAGGGTGCTGCCGCGCAGCTTGTGGATGGGGCGGGCCAAGCCCCGGTTCCAGGTGCCGCCCTTCACCAGGTTGTTCATGTGGACGACCTTGCGGACGGTGGCCAGGATCAGGCTCAGGGCCGTGTCCGACACCTCGTCGAAGCAGAAGTCGGGCACGTTGGTCACGGTGATCCCGCAGCGCGTGGCCGTGGGGACATCCACCGTGTCCACCCCCACGCCGGTGCGGGCGATGACCACGCAGCGGTCCATGGCCTCGATCGCCTTGGGCGTCAGCTTCTGGGCCGAATTGATCACGGCGTCGGCGTCACGGCAGGCCGCGATGATAGCATCCTCCCCCCGCAGGACCAGGCCGTGGTACTCGCCCCCCGCCGCCTCCAGGACCGCCCGCTCCTCCGGCGTGATCGGAAAGCGGTTCCCATCCGTCATCACGACCTTGTATCTTGTCACCGGCCCCTCGCCGCAGTCCTGACAGAGGATAGCTGACAAGCTGATGAGCTGATGAGCTGACGAGTTGACGAGCGCGGAACCCGGACCCGGCTCATCAGCTCATTACTCATCAGCTCATCAGCTACCCTTGTAGTCGTCGCGCGGCGGGCTGAAGACGTCCAGCACGAGGGCCTTCTTGTCCAGGCCGATGGCGCTGTGCTGGACGCCGCCCGGGATGATGTACATGTCGCCCGGCTTCACCCGCCGCCGCTCCCCGCCGATGATGAAGTCGAACTCGCCCTCCACCACGATGCCGGCCTGCTCGTGGGGATGGCTGTGCATGGGCACCACGGAGCCGGGGTTGATCTCCACCAGCGAGAGCATGATCTTCTCGCCCCACGCCAGGTTCGCCGTGGTGCCCGGCACCAGCTCCTTCTTATGGGGCATGGAATCGCGCGCGTAGAAGTACATCGGGTCTCCCTCCAATATGAAAGGTGTCGGTGGAATCGATGGCAGGGCGGCCGAACGTCCTCCACGTTACAGCGGGACCAGGTTGCCTCCGGCGTCGAAGGGCAGGGGGCGCGCCGGGCTGTGGGGCTCCAGATCCTGGCGCGCCCGCACCGTTGGGGCGTGTGGGCTATGCCGCGAACCTGGCCACCCTTACAGGGCGCGTGGCAGCAAGAAGCTTGCGGTGCGTTTTGATGCGTTCGATCTCATGAAGCGTGTCCGCCGTAAAGTAGGTTTCCCCACAGTGCGGACAGATTATGAGAGGAACGTTTTCGATAACCAGCAAATCCCGGTTTCTGCCAAACGTTTCGGCGATCCTCCGAAGGCGTGCGCCTCTTTTCCCGCAAATATCGCAGACCATCTGAGCCATCTCCCTCATTGTACGTAAACGGTGATAATGACCAGCTTTCCAGTTGCGCCGATCTTTGCGATCAGCTCAATCCGAACACCTTCGGGCGTCTTGCCCGCGATGCGGTACTTGAACTCCTTCGTTTCTGGATCCCGCTGTCGTTCGACAATTTTCCCAGTAAGGATACCACACTCCACGTCGAAAATGGTCAACTCATCTTCGTCCATCTCTCTGCTGGCGTGGTGCGTTATGACGTAGTATCGCCGCCGTACGTTGTCTTGCATCCTCCTGAGAATGCGTGTGAACATAATTAGAAAGCCCCGATTGGCCCCTCGCCTGGGCTCTACCCTGAGGCGTCACAGGGGCACCAGGTTGCCTCCGCCGTCGAAGGGGAGGGGGCACGGCGGGCCCAGGGGCTCCAGGTCCGGGCGGGCCCTGAAGGCTTCGGCGTAGGGCTCGGAGACTTCCACCTCGGCCAGGTCCAGCGTGTTGCGGATCCGGATCAGGCGCGCGCGGGCCGGGTCCGCCAGGCCGGCCGTGTCCAGCGCCGCGCGGATGGCCTCCCGGTCCGTGTCGAACGCCAGGGGGATGCGGGCCAGTTCGGGCAGCGTGGAGGTGATGCTGTTGATGGCCATGGCCTTGGCGTCGATCTTCCGGGCCAGGCGCGCGGTGATGAAGTCGGCCAGGCCCACGCCGTGGGCGTTGCCGTAGCTATCCTCCGAGAGGTCGCACGCCACCACGCGGGTGATGCGCGGCATGGGCGGCGGGGCCGGCCGGATGTAGTGGCCACGGCCGATCACCTTGCTGTCCATCCCGGTGCCGCTGATGGTCTTGCCCATGGTCTCCACCACCAGCACGTCGGCCTCGGCGAAGGGCAGGCGGGCCGCCCAGGCCTTGGCCTCGCGGAGCAACGCCTTCTCCCCCGCTTCGAACTCCTCGGGGAGCAAGGCCTGCAGCCTGGCCGTACGGTGGTAGCCGTTCTCCACGATGCCCAGCCCGAAGAGGATCTTCCCGGTGCGCAGCAGCACGTGCCCCGCCTCCCGGCACACCTTCTCGTAGCCGTGGGCGAAGTTGGCCTGGTGGCAGAGGGTGGCGCCCTGGTGGTTCCCCATGCCCACGGCCAGCATCTTGAGCAGGCCGCTCTCGATCTCGCCGGCGAAATCCGTATGGGCCTTCACGCGGTTGATGGCCACC
>DASPOZ010000442.1:0-5919 GCA_035625755.1 Candidatus Sulfotelmatobacter sp. | reverse complement strand
GGGAAGGCCCCAGAATAAACGGCGTTCCGCTCTTGCATGTGCCGGCGCGGCCAGCGAGCATCGCTCTATTCGTATCCGTGACGCCCTCCCGTTTCCCATCCGACGTCCTGACGCCCACCCCCTGGCCCTGCTCGCGGCCCTCGCCCTCGCCTTCGCGCTCTCCCAGGGGTGCGCGGCGGTTGGGGTGGCCCTGCTCGGGTCGGCCACCAGCGCCGCCACGGGCACGAGCGTGAGCTATACGCTGGACAGCAAGGCCCAGAAGTCCTTCACCGCCCCCATCGCTGAGGTGAAGACGAGCCTCGTGTCCGCCCTGGACCAGATGGCGTTCGCCGTGGAGACGGAGGAGAAGACCTCCGAGGGGGAGCGGATCGTGGCCCGGGGCAACGGGCGTGAGGTGGAGGCGCAACTCGAGTCGGTGACGCCCAAGACCACCAGGATGACCGTGGTGGTTCGCGAGGGAGTGTTCTGGAAGGACCGCGCCACGGCCGTTGAGATCGTGGAGCAGACGTCGCGCGGCGTGGACGTCGTGGTGCTGGCCGCCCGCGTTGCTGCCGCCGCGGCGGCGACCCACAAGACGCCGGCGGACGAGGAGCCCCGCCCGTCGGCCGCCGTGCTGGAGCCGTGGGATCCCCAGCGCTGGCGCGCGGGGTTCGCGGCGGGCCCCAAGCCGGCGCCCGCGCCGGTGCCGGCGGCTGAAAAGGTCCAGTCCCCGGCCCCGATACCGGAGCCCGCCGTAATCCCGGCAGCAGCGGCACCGGCCCCCATGGTGGCGCTCGGGGGAGGGCGCAGCGCGGCGCCGGAAAGCGACGCTACTCCAGGAACCCGCATCACGCCTGCCAGCCTGGTCACCGTGGATCCGCCCGGGAAAGCGGAGAAGTCCCCAGACGGCGTGGAGAACCGCTGGCGGGTGCTCCGGAAGGTGCGACTCCGTAGCTGCCCCGGTGCCCAATGCGGTTATGGCGCCACGCTGAAGAAAGGCGACGTGGTGGTGCGGCTCCGCGAGCAGGATCGGTGGTGGCGGGTGTGGCTGGCCGGCACGGACGTGGCTGGCTGGGTCCTGGCGACCGACCTGGCGCCGCAGCGTTGGTGGGATCCTCCCAAGCGCCCCGTCTCCGCCTCCGCCCAGTAGCGGTCGAACGCCCCCTCCCGCCGATCGACTCACCGGCCGGAAAAGCCCTCCCCCGCATTCCCTACGCAATCAGACTTCGATGTTTTCCGGGGGGCCTTCCCGCGCCCGGTCGCCGGTCGGGGGGAGGCGACCCACGACGTGCCTTTGGGGTTTGCCGCGACGATGCGGTAGCGTCCTTCCCCGTCACGTTGCGGCTTCCATCGTCTCCCCGTGGTGGACACCCCGCAGTGTCAGGGGGATCGGGGACCGCGTCGGTCCCGTCGCGCTTACTTGCGGCCGAAGGCCGGGAGGAGGTGCTTCTTCCAGAGGGAGAGCTGGCCGATGTCGGGGCCGGCGGGGTGGAGGGCGATGTATTCGAGGCCGACGCTTTCCAGGTCCTTGAGGCGCTGGACGATGTCGTCGGGGGTGCCGGTGAGGTAGGAGCGCTGGAGGTGATGCCAGTCGCGGTGCGTGCCCATCATGGTCTCGAAGTGCGGGCGCTGCTGGCGGAGGCACTCCTCGCGGTTGCCGGATTCGACCATCCAGATGGCCTGCACCTGGGCGATGCCGAGCGGCCGGGTGCGGCCCGCCTTCTTGCAGTAGTCGCGCACGGTGAGGATGTCGCGCTTGGCCAGATCGTGGTCGCCGGAGGCGCGCAGGGTGAACACGTCCGCGTGTTTGGCGATGCGGGCCAGCACGGTGGGGGCGATCACCTCGGGGTCGGGCGAGAGGGACGTCTTGATCCGTGAGCCGCCGGCCACCCAGATCTCCGGCATCTTCGGGGGGATCGGGTCGATGGTGACGTCCTTGAACTTGTAGAACTTGCCCTCCCAGGTGACGTTCTTCTGGGTCAGCAAGAGGCGCAGGATGTCCAGCCCCTCGTCCGTGCGGGCGCCCCGTTCCTTCCGCGGCATCCCCATCAGCTCGAACTCGGGGTCGTTCCAGCCCGGGCCGGCGCCCAGGAAGAACCGGCCGCCCGAGAGATGGGCCAGGGTGTTGATCTCCCTGGCCAGCAGGAGCGGATGGCGGATGGGCAGCACCAGGATGTCCGTGCCCAGGTGGATGCGCTCCGTCACGGCCGCCGCATGGGCCAGGCAGAGGAGGGGATCGTGCCAGGAGCCGCCGTAGAGGCCCGGCGCGCTCACGAAATGGTCCCACACGGTGATGGAGTCGAACCCGAGTTCTTCGGCCTTGCGGGCGCAGTCGCGCACGGCCGTGCGGGCCATGGCGTAGTCTGTGCCGGGCCAGATGTAGGACGGCAGCGTCACGCTGAATTTCATGGCCTCATCCTCGCTGGTGTGCTGATGTTCGAAGGGGATCGCGGGCCCGGTGCGGTCGGGCCGCGCGTGCCTCAGGCGGCGCGGAATATATCACCACGGCAGGCCCGGCGCAAAGTCCTTTCTCGGCGGGGGGTCAGCAGTAGGGAGGCACCGCGCCCGCGTGGCCGGCCCGTTGCAGGTAGGCGCGGGCCGCCCGCTGCACCTCGGCGCAGAGGGCCGCCTCGTCCACGCCCACCACCTCGCCGTCCTCCACGACCACGCGGCCGTCCACCACCACGGTGCCGACGTCCTCGGGGTGCGCCATGTGGATGATCGCGTGCACGGCGTTCAGCATGGGCGTCGTGTGCGGGCGACCCAGGGCGACGGTCACGAGGTCCGCCTTCTTGCCCACCTCGATGGATCCGAGGTCCGCCTGGGCCCCGACGGCGCGCGCCCCGTACAGGGTCGCCATCTCCAGGGCCGTTTCCGTTTTCATGATGGCCGGGTTCAGGTTCGCCAGGCTCTGCATCTGCAGTTCCAGGCGCATCTCCACGAACAGGTTGTCCATCCCGTCCACGCCCAAGCAGACGGGGACGCCACGGGCCAGGAGCAGGGGGACCTTGGTGACCCCCTTGGCCAGCTTCATGTGGTTGGACGGGCAGTGGACCACGGCGGTCCCCGTCCGCTCGAGGATGCCGATCTCCTTGGCGGTGAGCATGACGCAATGGGCCAGGGTCACGTCCTTGCCGGTCCACCCGAGGGTGTGGAGATGTTCCACCGGGGGATAACCGAAGTCCTCGAGCGAAGCGGCGACCTCCTCTTTCGTTTCGGCGATGTGCGTGTAGAGCCGCAGGCCCCGCCGATCCGCCAGGCGGCGGGACTCGCGGAAGTCGGCCGGCGTGGCCTGCCGGAACGAGACGGGGGCCACCATGAGGCGGTCCGGCGGGACCCCGTCCTTGTCGAGCAGTTCTTCGATCCGGCGGAAGGCGCCCTTGCGGGGTTCGCAGAGGGGCTTGTAGGGCTTCGTCATGATCCCGCGGGCGTAATACCAGCGGATGCCCGAGGCGCGGTAGGCGGCCAGGCAGGCCCCATCGATGCCGGGCAGGTGATAGGGATAGGTGTGGTCCACGACCGTGGTGCATCCCGTCTTGAGAAGATTCACGCAGGCCAGCAGCGCGCTGAGGCGGAAGTCCTCGGCGGTCATGTGGCGCTGGAGCTTCCAGAGGGCGCGCAGGTAGGCGTCCAGCTTGAGCCCGCTGGCGACGCTCACGCCCGGGGCGAGGTTGCGCAGGTGATCGTGCGCGTTGATGAGGCCGGGGATGATGGCCTGTCCCGAGGCATCGAGGGTGCGCGTTGCCGGGGGGAGGGGACCCTCCCCGGCCGGCACGATGGCGCCGATGCGGTCTCCCGTGACGGCGACGGCCCCGCGCAGGATGCGCCGCTCCGCGTCCATCGTCACGATGAGGCCGTTCGTGATGAGCAGGTCTGCGTTCATCGCACCATCTCCCGCTGGCGATCGTTACAGTCCGGCGAGGGGCTGGATGAGCTCGCGGCTCAGGGTCTCCAGCGTCTTCCGGTGCTCGGCCTGGGTCTTGCCGGCCTCGAAGCTCGCCAGGATGTGGGTCACGCCGGCCTTGGCGGCGGCCCGCACCCGCTCGCGGCAGGCCTCGGCCGTCCCGGCGATGCAGAAGGCATCCACCACCCGGTCGTTCACGGCCTTGGCGGCCGCCGCCATGTCGCCCGCGCGCAGGGCGGCCCGCACCGGACCAACGTCGGCCTGGGTGAGGCCGTACCGTTCCACCAGCTCGACGGCGTATTCGCCCCCGGCCATGAAGATGCACTTGGAGCGGAGCCGCTCGCGGGCGGCCCGCAGGTCATCGGTGACGAGCACCTCGCCCATCAGCCCCAGGCCGACCGAATCGGCGGGGCGCCCCGCCCTGGCGCTGCCGGCGGCGGACTGCTGCCTGGCGAAGGAGAGGTAGTTCGTGTGGATGCCGTGCGTGATGATCCCGTCGGCGATCTCGCCGGCCAGGCGGAGCATCTGGGGACCGCGGGCGGCCAGGTACACGGGGATCCGGCGGGAGGGTGTGAAGGTGAGCCGCGCGCCCGTGACCGTGAAGATCCGGCCGTGCGCCGTCACCGTCTCCCCGGCCAGGAGCCGCCGGACGATATCCACGGCCTCGCGGCAGGCGGCGATGGGCTTGTCCAGCCTCACGTCGAGGTGACTGGGGAACTCGTGGCCTCCCACGCCCACGCCGAAGATCGCGCGCCCTTCCGAGATCTCGTCCAACGTGGCGACGGCCGAGGCCAGGAGCACCGGATGCCGGAGGTACGGACTGGTGACGGCGGTACCGAGGTGGACGCGCGTGGTGGCCGCGGCCGCCAGGGCCAGGGCCGCGTACACCTCGCGGATGAAGTAGTGGTCCGGAAACCACACATCCTGGAAGCCCGCGTCTTCCGCCACCCGCGCCAGCCCGGCCACTTGCCGCGGGTCCCCATCCAGCCAGAAGCTGCAACCGAAACGCACGCTCCCCCCCTAGCAGGCTGCTGAAAAAGGCCCAACATCTCTCCCCGCTGCCCCGGCGTCAGCGGGTGGGGCGTTGGCGCGCTCGCGCGGCGCTGCGACGTACGGCCCCAGTACGCCTCCGACCCACTCACGTGGGTACCCCGCGCGCCGCGCGCCGCCTTGCATCTGGACCTTTTTGAGCAGCCTGGGCCCAAGAGAGTTTTTCGGTATCCGGCTAGGCGATGGCGGATTGCGGAGTGCGGAGTGGGGGAGGCGGTTCATCGGGATGGTGCCTTCTCGCGCGCCACCAGGTCCATCTTGCTGATCTTACCTGTGGGGGTCATGGGGAGGCCATCGAGGACCTCGAGGCGGTGCGGGCCGCCATCGCCGAGTTCCCTCCGGCAATGGGCCAGCAACTCGGCCTCCGTGGCCGTCCTTCCCGGATGGAGGGAGACGGCGGCCTTGGCGATCTGGCCCAGCGCCTGGTCCGGCAGGCCGAACACGGCCGCGCGGTGCACGGCCGGGTGGCGCAGCAGGGCCTCCTCCAGGAGGCGCGGATACAGCGCCCGGCCCCCCGCAACGATCCGCTCGCTGAGGCGCGTGAGCAGGTACAGATTGCCGTCCTCGTCCAACCTCCCCACGTCGCCGGTGTGCAGCCAGCCGCCCTCCAGGGTGGCCGCCGTCGCCTCCGGCCGGCGCCAGTAGCCCACCATGAAGCCGCCGCGGAGCAGGATCTGGCCCGCCTCGCCGATGGGCACCTCCCGATCCTGGTCGTCGGCGATGATGACCTCCTTGTCCGGCTGGATCGGCCCGATGGCCGCCAGCCGGTGCGGGTCCGGCGCGTCGGAGGTTCCCAGCGCCACGAATCCTCCCAGCTCGCTCTGGCCGTAGCTCTCCACCAGGGGGATGCGCAGCCGGGCGTGGAAGTCGTGCTTCAGGTCCGGCGGGACCGGGCCGCCCCCGGAGATGCCCATGCGCAGGGGGGGCGGCGGGCCGCCGGCCGGGACCGTGTGGAGGAGGTCGGCCAGCAGCAGGGGGTTCGCCAC
>DASPOZ010000441.1:0-3725 GCA_035625755.1 Candidatus Sulfotelmatobacter sp. | reverse complement strand
TGGCCGCCAGATAGATGAGGCGTGGGTTCAGCGCCGAGAGTTGCCGGTAGCCCAGGCCCCAGCGGTCCATGGTGCCGGGGCGCACGTTCTCCACCACCACGTCCGACTTCTGCACCAGCTTCTCGAAGAGCTCCTTCCCCTCGGTGTGGTGCACATCGATGGCCACGTGGTACTTATTGTGGTTCTGGGTGGCGAACCCGAGGCACAGGTTTCGCCAATACCAGGCGTTGGGCGCCACGTAGCGCATGGTGTCGCCGGGCCCGGGCAGCTCGACCTTGATGACCTCGGCCCCGAACTCGCCGAGGAAGTCGGGGGTGGCCGGTCCCAGGATCAGCGTGCACAGCTCCACCACCCGGATGCCCTTGAGGGCCTCGGGCTTGTCGAAGACCCGGGACCGATCGAAGGCGCCATTGGCCCACCGGAAGTAGTCGTCCCTCGCCATCCTACCTCTCACTCCGTTCCCGTTCCCGTACCCGTTCCCGTTCCCGATCCCATTGGGCAGAGGTTTGCCCGCTCACAGCCCCAACTTGCTGAGCACCTCCTCCACCGCCGTGTACGGGTCCGTCTCGCGGCGGACGATGCGATCCAGCAGGCGGGCCAGGGTGCCGTTGCCGCCGGCGCGATCCAGCGCGCGGCTGGAAAGCCGTTCCCGCAGCAGCTCCATGAAGGTATGCTCCGTGCGCTCGCGCGCCTTGCCGCGCAGGCCGTCGGCCCCCAGGAAGAACTTCCGGTGGGCCTCGATGGCCTCCAGCAAACCCTCCACCCCCTCGCCCTTCGTCGCCACCGTCCGGCAGATGGGAGGCGTCCAGGGGCCGCGCGCCGGGTTCATCATCAGGGCCATCTCGATGTCCCGGACCGTCCGGTCCGCCCCCTCACGGTCTGCCTTGTTGACCACGAAGATGTCCCCGATCTCCATGATGCCGGCCTTGATGGTCTGCACGCCGTCGCCCAGGCCGGGCACCGTGGTCACCACACTGGTGTGGGCGGCCTTCACGATCTCCACCTCGGCCTGGCCCACCCCCACGGTCTCGACGACGATGACGTCCTTGCCGGCCGCGTCCAGCACGTCCACCACGTCGTTGGTGGCGCGGGCCAGGCCCCCCAGATGCCCCCGGGTGGCCATGCTGCGGATGAAGACACCGTCGTCCAGGTAGTGGCGCTGCATGCGCAGCCGGTCCGCCAGGATGGCGCCGCCCGTGAAGGGGCTCGTGGGATCCACTGCCACGATGCCCACGGTGCGCCCGCAGGCGCGGTAGGCTTCGATCAGCCGGTCGGTAAGGGTGCTCTTGCCGGAGCCGGGCGGCCCCGTGATACCCACGATGTGGGCCTTCCCGGTGTGGGGATAGAGGTCCTTCAGGGCACGGATGGCCTCCGCCTCGCCGTTCTCGATGAGGCTCATCAGGCGGGCCACCGACCGGACATCACCCGCGAGTATCTTCCTGGCCAGGTCCATACGAGGCAGACGCCGCCCGACGGGTTGAGGTGGCGGATTCATACCACATGGGATTTTCCGTTGTCCAGCCCAAGGGCCCCTTTGGCGCGGGGGGGCGCCGGGAGCGGGTCACGCGGGCACGGCGGGCGGGCGGGGTCCGGCGCCGCATTCGGGCGGATCAGGCGAAGTCCCGGCCCAGGAGCTGGCGGGCGATGACCAGGCGCTGGACCTCCGAGGTGCCCTCGCCGATCTCGCACAGCTTCACGTCCCGGAAGTACCGCTCCACGGGGAAGTCCCGCAGGTAGCCGTAGCCGCCGTGGATCTGGACGGCCTGCGCGCAGGCCCGCATCCCTACCTCCGCGGCGAAGAGCTTGGCCATGGCCGATGCCCGCGTGCTGGGCCGCCCCCTGTCCTTCAGGGCGGCGGCCTGGAGCGTGAGAAGGCGCGCGGCGTCGATCTCGGTGGCCATGTCCGCCAGCTTCCACTGGATGGCCTGGAACTGGGCGATGGGCCGGCCGAACTGCCGGCGCTCCCCGGCATAGCGCAGGCTCTCCTCCAGGGCGCCGCGCGCCAAGCCCACGGCCATGGCCGCGATGCTGATCCGCCCGCCGTCCAGCACCTTGAGGGTATCCATGAAGCCGTGGTGCAGCTCGCCCAGCAGGTTCTCCCGGGGGATGCGGGCGTCCTCGAAGAAGAGCTGCGCGGTGTCGCTGGCCCGCAGGCCCAGCTTGTGCTCGGGGCGCCCCGGCCGGAACCCTGGCGTGCCCCGCTCCACGATGAACGCGGAGATCCCGTGGGTGGCCCGGGACGCGTCCGTGACGGCCAGCACCACATAGGTCTGGGCCACGCTCCCCTGGGTGATGAAGCTCTTGGACCCGTTGAGCACCCAGTGGTTCCCCTGGATGGCGGCCGTGGTCCGCATGGCCGCCGCGTCGCTGCCCGAACCGGGCTCGGTCAGCCCCCAGGCCCCCATCAGCTCGCCCCGCGCCAGTGGCGGCAGGTACTTCCGCTTTTGCTCCTCGCTGCCGGCGATGAGGAGGTGCCCCTGGCACAGGGAGTTGTGGGATGCCACCGTGAGGGCCAACGCCCCGTCGTGCCGGGCGATCTCCTCCATGGCCAGGGCGTAGCTCACCGTGTCCATACCGGCCCCGCCGTAGGCCTCGGGAACCACCATGCCCAGGACCCCCAGGGGCCCCATCTTCCGCACCAGCTCCCACGGGAACTGGGACCGCTCGTCGTACTCGGCAGCGGCGGGCCGCACCTCCCGCTCGGCGAACTCGCGCACCATCCGCTGGATGGCCCGCTGCCCCTCCGTCAGCTCGAAATCCATGCCCTCCCCTTCAGCAGGCTGCTGAAAAAGGCCCGACAGCTTTCCCCGCTGCCGACGGGACGGCAGCGGGTAGGGCGTTGGCGCGCTCGCGCGGCGCTGCGACGTACGAGCCAAGTACGCCTCGCGCCGCGCATCACGCGCCGCCTGGCATCTGGGCCTTTTTGAGCAGCCTGCGCGAAAGTGAGTCTTCAGCTTCCTGCTAGGCGGCCGTTCCGTGCCCGCGCCGGGTCACGCCGGGACGAAGTATACGTCGGTGGGCTTGAACTTGCTCAGGCGCCGGAACTTGGCCCGCACCTTCATGCCCACCCACTCCATGGAAGGCTTGGCCGGATCCACGCCCATGAGCCGCGACAGGAACAGGGTGTTCACCCGCGGCCACTCGACTAGGATGAGCACGAACGGGGTCTCCTTCAGGAACTCCTCGCTCCCGAACTGGCACACGGTGAAGGTGTGCACTTGCCCCACCTGGGGCAGCTCCACCCAGTCGCACTCCCCGCCGCAGTACATGCAGTGGGCCTTGGGCGTGGCGTAGGTGTACCGGCAGGCCTTGCAGTGCGTGCCCAGCAGCTTCCGGTTGGCCAGCCCGGCGAAGAAGGGTGAGTCCTGGCCGTAGCTATGAATGTAGTCTATGGCATAGGGGTGCTTGACGATGATGGGCGCCATCCCCTTCAGGGCCTGGAGGTCCCGGGGGAACGGCACGTTGTAGATCACGGTCCCGTCCAGGGTCTCTTCGGCCTTCACCTCTTCCGGCTCGCCCGCCACCGCTTTGGCCGGACTTTTCCCGTTCTTCCGATTGGCCATCGCTTCGCTCCCCTCGAGGGGCCGGCCCCGGCCGTCCCCTCGCCCATGTCCCCGCTCCCCTGGTTCCCGGTTCCCTGCTCCCGGTTCCCAGCTCAAACAGGCGGGCCGTCTCATTTCGGAACCGGGAACAGGGAACCCGGAATATCAAGGGCGGAGCCCTTG
>DASPOZ010000440.1:0-5518 GCA_035625755.1 Candidatus Sulfotelmatobacter sp. | reverse complement strand
CCCGGGCGCGCC
Organism: Candidatus Sulfotelmatobacter sp.; assembly: GCA_035625755.1. Taxonomy (GTDB): domain Bacteria; phylum Methylomirabilota; class Methylomirabilia; order Methylomirabilales; family DASPOZ01; genus DASPOZ01. The sequence continues at coordinate 5,506 of DASPOZ010000440.1, read as the reverse complement.
TGGTCTCCTGGTCGATGGCGGCGCGCGCCTCGGCCACCAGCCGCTGCGCCTCGTCCCGCGAGGCCTTGAGCAGCCGCTGCCGCTCCTCTTCCACCTCGCGTTGCACCTGCTCCCGCATGGCCGCCGACTCCCGCTGGGTGGCCGCCACCTGTGCCCGGTACTCCTCCTGGGCCTTGGCGGCGGCCTCCCGGGCCAGCCGGGCCTCGTCCAGGGACTGCTTGATCCCCTCGGCCCGCTTGGCCAGGAACTGGGTGAGCGGCTTGAAGAGGAACTTCCGGAGCACGAAGAGCAGGATCAAGAGGTTGATGACCTGCAGGATCATGCTCTTGTCCAGGTTGATGATGCCCGGCTCGTGCTTTTCCGCCTCGGCAGCAAGGAGGACGGCCGGGGTGCCCCAGAAGCCGACGGCTGCGAAGGCCCCACAGCAGATCGCAGAAACCCTCTGGGCCCACCTGCGCATCATCACGGCTCCGCTCCTCGACGTCTTGTTGATGTGGCGCTCAAGATTCCGGCGGGGCTGGGGGCGAACCGATCCCGGCCAGGGATGTGGCCATCCAGATGACCGTCATGGCCACGTGGACGCCCACCAGGCCCGCCGCCACCCCCAAGGGGTGAACGGGGAGCACGAGGAGGGCCAGGACCAGGGCGGCGCCGGCCAGGGTGAAGCGGAGGGCCGCACCCCGCCAGGCGGCGCCGCGCAGGGCCCCGGGGCCTCGCTCGCCTCCCCCGAGCCGAGCCACCGCCCGGGCCAGCAGCCAGAAGTTCCCCAGCGCCACGGCCCCCCCCACCGCCGCCCCGGCGCTCCACCCGCGCGGCCCCGCCACGGCCAGCGCGGCGCACGCGACGCACCCGGCGGCGAAGCCGCCCCACAAGGTCCGGCGGACGAACAGCGCTGGCGAGTCCAAGATGCGCGGGTGCGCCTGTGCGGCGCGCTGTCTAACCGGTCTTCCGCCCAAGGCCGCACAGGCCGGGGGAGAGCCCGAGAGGGGCGGCGGCCCGCCCCTTTCGGTAGGGCTCGCGGGGAGGGCCGAGCGGTTGCTCTCTCTTTTGCAAGCGCGAGGGCCTTCCCCGCGAACTGAACGGCGCTGATGGGATGGCGCCTTCTTCAGCGCCGGTCAGTGGAGGTGTGGCCGCACGGCGAGAACCCGGCGGCGGGCCGACAGGACCGCAAAAAGCGACTTACGGTAGCATGGCGGTTTTTTGCCCGTCAAGTGCTTTCCGTCACAAGCCCTTCATGCCAGCAATGAGCGACGAGCAATGAGGTACGAGTGGGGCCAAGCCGGGGGGACCAGGCGGCGCCGGCCCCGCACTCGTTGCTCATCCCTCATTGCTCATTGCTGCCTCGGCGGCCGCCGCCCGTGGCGCGCCGCACTTCGTCCTCGATGAGCTTCCACGCCGCGTCTTCGTACTCCAGGAACGCCGGCGTGCGCTTCACGCTGAGGGGTCGCGGGCGCGGCAGGTCCACCCGGATGATGTCTTTCACGCGGCCGGGCCGGGCCGAGAAGATGAAGACGCGGTCGCTCAGGTAGACGGCCTCGTTGATCTGGTGGGTGATGAAGAGCACGGTCTTCCGGGTCTGTTGCCACACGGCCAGCAGTTCCTGCTGCATCATCTCCCGCGTCTGCGCGTCCAGGGCCGCGAACGGCTCGTCCATCAGCAGGATCTCGGGGTCCGTGGCCAGGGCGCGGGCCAGGTTCGCCCGCTGCTGCATCCCCCCGGACAGTTCGCTGGGGTAGGCCCCCTCGAACCCGTCCAGCCCCGTCACCTCCAGCAGTCGCCGCGCCCTCGCCTCCGCCTCCGGCGTGAGCCGCCGCTGCAGCTCCAGCCCGTAGCGGACATTCCCCCACACGGTGCGCCAGGGGAGCAGGCTGGCGTCCTGGAAGACCATGGCCCGGTCCGGCCCCGGGCCGGTCATCTCTCGGCCGTCCAGCAGGATCCGCCCGCCCGTGGGTCGCAGGAGCCCGTCCACCAGGAGCAGCAAGGTGCTTTTTCCGCACCCGCTGGGGCCCACGATGCTGGCGAACTCCCCCGGGTACACCTCCAGATTCACGCCCTCCAGCGCGGGCACCGCCAGGCCGGTCCTGGCCTGTTGGTAGACCAACGAGATGTCGCGGGCTGCCAGCTTGGCCTGGGGCATGGTCGGCTCAGCGGGCTGCTGAAAAGGGCCCATCATCTCTTCCCGCTGCCTCGGCGGCAGCGGGCGGGGCGTTGGTGCGCTCGAACAGCCTCCCGCTGCCGACGTTGCGGCAGCGGTGGCGCTGCGGCGCACATCCCAGTACGCCTCGCTCGGCGCATCGCGCGCCGCCTTGCATCTGGACCCTTTTGAGCAACCCACGCGAGGTCGGGCGTTTCAGCAATTCAGATCTCCGCGCCCACCGCCGGGCGCCACCGTTCGAAACGGCGCTCCAGGCGGCCGAGGAGCTCCATGGAGACGATCCCGACGAGGGCGATGAGGAGCACCCCCACGAAGACCTTGTCCGTCTGGAACGAGTTGCCGGCCACGGAGATGAGGAACCCGATCCCGGCGGTGGCGGCGTACAGCTCGCCCACCACCACCCCGATGAGGGCCCGCCCGACCCCGAGGCGCAGCCCGGTGACGATGAAGGGGACGCTGCCGGGCAGGATGAGGGTGCGAAAGATCTGCAGGTCGTCGGCGCCGAAGCTGCGCGCGGCGCGGAGGAGGCGCGCGTCCGTCGTCCGCACGCCGGAGTAGGTGCTCAGGAGCACGGGGAAGACGGCCCCCAGGAACACGATGGCGATCTTGGACCAGATACCGATCCCCACCCAGATGACCACCAGGGGCAGCAGCGCCACGCGGGGGGTGGCATAAAAGGCGTTCACGAACGGGTCCAGCACGTAGGCGACGCGCCGGTACCAGCCCATGACGAGGCCCAGCGGGATCCCCACCAGGACGGACAGCGCGAAGCCGGCCAGGAATTCGATGCCGCTCACGCGCAGATCGTTCCACAGGCCGCCCGAGGCGAACAGTTCGATCCCGGCCGCCACGATCCGGGACGGCGCGCTGATGAACAGGGGGTCCACCAGGCGGAGCCGGCCCGCCGCCTCCCACGCCGCCAGCGCCACGACCACCGAGAGCGTCCCCAGGAGGGCGCGCTCGCCGGACCAGCCCGCCGCCCGCCCCGCCGCCGCGCCCGTCCCGGGCGAAGCGGCCGCCGGCCCGCCGCTGCCCCGATCCACCTCCACGCCCACGGCCATCGTCCTTCCTCCCGAGGGCCCCGACCTCCGCCTTTTCCCCTACGAACGGCCGAACCATTTCCCGGCGCCGGACCCGCCGACGCCGCGGCGAACGGTCGAACCGTCGAACGCCGTTACTTGAGCGCGCGCGAGTTGCTCGATGGAGGTCGTGTCCATCGGGTCGGTCGCCGCGTGCCGCTCCCTCAGGTTCCCGGCCCTCAGTTCTTCTGCGACGAGGAACTCGATGCCCTCGGCCGGGATGTCGCCGTCCGCCGCCAGGGACCGGCTGAACCCCCGGTAGCCCGCCTCGGCCACCGGGGTCTGGGGGAACCACATGATGGTGGCGTCCACGGCGCCGGCTTTCATGGCGGCGTAGCGGGCCGGCGTGGACTCGATCTGCAGGATGGGCGCGCCCTTGATGGGCTCGATGCCGAAGGGCCGGAGGGCCTGCCGGGCGAGGTAGTCCTTTTGGGCGCCGAACTCGAAGAGCCCCTTCTCCCTGAGCGCGTACAGCGGCATCGTCCCCGGGCCGAGCGACGTGATGCCCCCGGCCATCCGCTCCGCCGCCAGCAGGGGCGCGATCCCGGCCCTGAATGGACCCCGCGCCACGGGCATCTCCGGCCTCCTCGGGCCGCCCGGGCGACGGGGCCCGGGCCGGCGCCCCCAGCCTCGTATCACACGCCCGCCCCCGGCGTCAATTCGGCGAGTCCGGCCCGCCGCGCCGGCACCGGTCGGGCACGGGGGAAGGAACGCCCGGCATGGCAAGATCTTGGAGCGCGGGAGAAGCCGCCAGGTGGGCGAGGCCGGCGGCGCGGTCGCCGGGGGTGGGACCACCGAGGCTGAGCCATCCGGGGCCCGGCGCCTGCGCGCGGGGGGGCGCCCCCGGGGGGGCACGAATTCCGGGACGGTGCCTGTGGGTCAGTGGGTGAGGGCGGCGGCGCGGTCGCCGGGGGTGGCGACCCTCTGGAGGAGGTCCTCGATGATGGCGTCCGGGTCCACGCCCTCGGCCTCGCCCTCGAAGGAAAGGATCAGGCGGTGGCGGAGGGCCGGTAGGGCCATGGCCCGCACGTCGTCGAAGCTCACGTTGAAGCGGGCGTCCAGCAGGGCGCCCACCTTGCCGCCCAGCACCAGGGCCTGGGCGCCCCGCGGCGAACTGCCGTAGCGCACGAACCGGCGCACCATCTCGGGGGCTCCCGGGTGGTCCGGGTGCGTGTTCAGCACGAGGGAGGAGACGTACTCCTTCACCGCGCCCGCGATGGGGACCTCCCGCACCAGGGCCTTCAGTTCCTCCGCCAGCCCCGCCCCGGCCAGCTTCCGCACGACGGGCTCCTCGGCGCGCGTGGTGCGGTCGATGATCTCCGCCAGTTCGGCGCCCGTAGGGTACCGGACCTTCAGCTTCAGAAAGAAGCGGTCCAGTTGGGCCTCGGGCAGGGGGTAGGTGCCCTCCATCTCGATGGGGTTCTGGGTGGCCAGGACGAAGAAGGGCCGCTCCAGCCGGTGGGCCGTGCCCCCCACCGTCACGGCCAGTTCCTGCATCGCCTCCAGCAGGGCCGACTGCGTCTTGGGAGTGGCGCGGTTCACCTCGTCCGCCAGGATGATTTGCCCGAAGAGCGGCCCGCGCTGGAAACTGAAATGCTTGCTGCCGTCCGCCGCCTCCACGACGATGTTGGTGCCGATGATATCGGCCGGCATCAGGTCCGGCGTGAACTGGATGCGGGAGAACTTCAGGTCCAGGCACTCGCTGAGGGTCTTCACCAGCAGGGTCTTGCCGAGGCCCGGCACCCCCTCCAGCAGGGCGTGCCCGCCGCAGAAGAGGCAGGTGAGCACCCCCCGTACGATCTCGCCGTGCCCCACCACGGCCTTGCCGATCTCGCCCACGATCTGCTCGAACACATCCCGGAAGTGTCGCGCCCGCTCCTCGGCGTTCATCACGTCTCCTCTATGCTGGGGCGCAGGGGCGCGGAGGCGCAGGGGAGCTCAAAGGCCTTGCCCCCGCGTCGCCTCTGCACCCTTGCTCCCCCGCCCCTCTGCGGCTTTTCGCCCCTGCGTCGCCCGCGCGCGCCTCAGCGCGGGGCGCCGGGAGACTGGTCCTGGAGCTTCTTGAGGTGCTTCTTGGCGATGTCCAGCCAGTCCTTCTCGGACGCCAGCCCTGCGGCCAGCTCGATGTATTGTTCCCACATGGCCATGGCTTTCTGTCGGTCCACCTTCTCGTAGGCCAGGGCCAGGCCGTAGTGGGCGGTGGGGTGCTGGGGCTCCACCTCCAGCACCCGGTTGTAGCGGGCGATGGCCTCCTCGTAGAGGCCCTTCTCTT
>DASPOZ010000439.1:0-3079 GCA_035625755.1 Candidatus Sulfotelmatobacter sp. | reverse complement strand
AACACCACCTGCACCAGCCCCTCGCGGTCGCGCAGGTCTACGAAGATCAGGCCGCCGTGCTCCCGCCGCCGGTGCACCCAGCCGGCCAGGGTCACGCGGGCCCCGGCATCGGCCTCCCGCAGGGCGCCGCAGTAGTGGGTGCGGTAGTGCGTCTTCATCGGCCCGCCGCCCCTCCGGCCCGCCCGGCGATCCAGGCGCACAGCTCCGCCAGGGGCACGCCGACCTGCTCGCCGCTCTCCAGATCGCGCACGGTGGCCTGCCCCCCCTGCACCTCCCGCTCCCCCAGGATCACGCAGTACCGGAAGCCGTCGCCGTTCGCCTGGCGCAACTGGCCCTTCAGGCTGCGGCCCTCCAGGTTCATCGCCGTCCGGGACCCCGCCCGGCGGAGGTCGCGGGCCACCAGTGGCGCCCGCAGGGCCCCGGCCGCATCCGCGTTGGCCACATACACCCCGTCGCGCACGGCCTCCGCCTTAGGCTCGAGGGCCTTCAGGCAGAGGACGACGCGCTCCATCCCGATGGCGAACCCGATGCCCGGCGTGGGCGCCCCGCCGAGGGTCTCGATGAGCCCGTCGTACCGGCCGCCCCCCGCAATGGCGTTCTGCGCCCCGAGCCCGGCGGCCGTGAACTCGAAGGTGGTACGCGTGTAGTAGTCCAGCCCGCGCACCAATCGGTCGTTCAGGGCATAGGGGACCCCCAGCAGGTCGAGCAGCTCCCGGACCCGTCCGAAGTGGGCCCGGCAGGGCTCGCACAGGCTCTCGGCCGCCTTGGGCGCGCCGGCCACGGCCGCCTGGCAGCGCGGGTTCTTGCAGTCCATGATGCGCAGGGGGTTCTTCTCCAGCCGCACGTGGCAGTCCGCGCACAGCTCGTCCTTGCGTTCCCGCATGTAGGCGGCGAAGCGCTCGCGGATGACGGGCCGGCAGACGGCGTCCCCGATGGTGTTCAGGTGCAGCGCCACGTCCCGCAGGCCCAGGGCGCCGAAGAGGTCCGCCAATATCTGGATCACCTCGGCGTCCACCTCGGGGGCGGCCACGCCGATGGCCTCGGCGCCGATCTGATGGAACTGGCGGAAGCGGCCCGCCTGGGGGCGCTCGTGCCGGAACATGGGCCCGATGTAGTACACCTTCACCAGCGACCCCGGCTCGAACCGCCCCTGCTCCAGGTACCAGCGCACGGCGGGCGCGGTGCCCTCGGGCCGGAGGGTGAGGCTCTCGCCCCCCTTGTCCTGGAAGGTGTACATCTCCTTCTCGACGATGTCGGTCCCCTCGCCGATGCCGCGCACGAACAGCTCCGTGCGCTCGAAGACGGGGGTGCGGATCTCGGCGTAGTCGTAGCGCTCCAGGAGCTCCCGCGCGCCACGCTCCAGGCGCTGCCACAGCCGCTTCGAATCGGGCGGCCCGATGTCGGGCGCGCCCCGCACCCCGTGGATCATTGCGGCCTCCGGCCGCCGATTGCGGATTGCGGATTGCGGATTGCGGAATTCACGCTGACCTCTGAGCGCAGGTTCCTGCTCGGCGATGTGGACATGACACATCGGTCAAGGGCGGCCGAAGGCTCCCCGAGAAAACAACGGCCGCGCCGGGGCGCCGCGTCGGTTCCGTCAGCGGGCGCGCGGGCGCGGCGCGGGCGCGGCGGGTCAATAGACCGGCTGCCGATCAAACCGGTGGGTGGCCTCGATGAACCGGACCGTGCCGGACCGGGACCGCATCACCAGGGAGTGCGTGCGCGCCCCCCCGCCGAAAAAGCGCACGCCCTGCAGCAGGTCCCCATCCGTGACGCCGGTGGCGGCGAACAGCACGTTCTTGCCGGCGGCCAACTCGCCGATGGCGAAGACGTGGTCCAGGTCGCGGACGCCCGCGGCCTGAACCCGTTCCGCCTCGGCGTCGTTGCGGGGGCGGAGGCGCCCCTGCAGGTCTCCCCCCAGGCACTGGAGGGCGGCCGCGGCCAGCACCCCCTCCCGGGAGCCCCCGATCCCCATCAGCACGTCCACCCCGCTGTCCTCCACGCCGGTGGCGATGGCGGCGGAAAGGTCCCCGTCCGGGATCAGCTTGATCCGGGCACCCACCTCGCGGACGCGCCGGACCAGGTCCTCGTGGCGGGGGCGGTCCAGGATGGCCACGGTGAGGTCCTCCACGTGGCAGCGCATGGCGTCGGCGATGGCGTGGAGGTTCTCCTCCGGCCCCCGCGTGATGTTGATGGCGCCGGCCGCGCGGGGGCCGACGGCGATCTTGTCCATGGCGGTGTCCGCCACCCGGAGGAACGCGTTGCGCTCCGCCAGGGCCACCACCGCCATGGCGTTGCCCCGCCCGGTGGCCACGATGGAGGCCCCATCCAGCGGGTCCAGGGCCACCTCCATCTCGGGCTCGCGGCCGGACCCCAGTCGCTCGCCGACGTAGAGCATGGGACACTGGTCCCGCTCCCCCTCGCCCAGGACGATGGTCCCGGCGAAGTCCACGGCATCGAAGGCGCGGCGCATGGCATCCGCCGCCGCCTGCTCGGGCGCCTGGGCGTTCCCCCGCCCCAACCAGCGGGCCGAGGAGAGGGCGGCCGCCTCGGTCACCCGCACAACCTCCAGGGCCAGGTTCCGTTCCACCGCACCCCTCGCGCTGAGCCCCCGCCCGGCGCGGCCGAAGGTTCGGGCGCCGGGGAAACAGAGGACACTGTAGAGCGGAGTATACGGGCGCGCAAAAAGTGACGTCAAGGGAAACTTGGGCCGCCGTGGCCGGGCGGGGCGGGGACCTGTCGGCGGCGCGGCGTGAAGCGGCAGCACGGAACATGCGCGAAGCGAATCGCCCCCGACTTCGCGCTTTACTTCGTTCCGCCCGTGTGGTAGACATCCGGGTGTCACTGCTCGGTCTTCCTGCCGTCCCACGCGAGAGAACCAGCTCGGAGCCCGCCGCCACGGTGCCAAGGGAGGATACCACCATGGCCAGCGAGAAAATCACCCTCAGCATCATCAAGGCCGACGTGGGCTCGGTGGCCGGGCACGTCCGCCCCCACCCGGACATGCTGAAGAAGGCCCAGGACTGCCTGGCCGCCGCCCAGGCCCAGGGCACCCTGGTGGACTTCTACGTGGCCCGCT
>DASPOZ010000438.1:0-12674 GCA_035625755.1 Candidatus Sulfotelmatobacter sp. | reverse complement strand
CGGCCGCCAGCCGCCGCATGTACCCCTGCTCCTGGAAGGCCGCCGCCTGCTCCAGCAACGCCGCCACCGTGATCCCCAGGGCCTGGGCCCATGGGGCGAAGGGTTCGGGCTGGATCGGCAGGTCCTTCTGCAGCTCGCGGATGAAGGCGATCTCGCGGGGGCCGATGGCCGCGGGCCCCGCGGCGGGTCGCTGGTGATCTCCGTAGCCGTCGTCGGACTGGGCCGTAATGTCCTCCGTCCCCGTCATGTCCAGCTTGACGCCGATCTTGAAGAGCCGCAGCGTCTGGAGGATGCGGGTGGATTCCGCCCCGGCCAGCCGGTGCAGCACTTCCACCGTCTGCTCCAGCGACGTGGTGGGGGGGACCGCCAGCGTGAACCAGAGGTTGAATTCGTGGTTCCGCTTGTAGTTATGGCTCACCCCGGGGTGCTCGTTGAGGACGGCCGCCGCCTCGTCCACCCGGCCGGCCGGGACCCGCATGGCCACCAGGCTGCTCTTGTAGCCCAGGCTGCGCGTGTCGAAGATGGCGCTGATCTGGCGCACCACGCGGTCCGCCTTGAGGCGGGCGACGCGGGCCAGGACGTCTTCCTCGGAGGTCCCCAGGGACTCGGCCATCGCCTGGAAAGGGCGCGGGACCAGGGGGAATTCCCACTGCAGCTTGTTCAGCAGGCGTTTATCGAGGGCATCCAGCTCCGTTTTGTTCGGCGTCATGGCGCAACCCTCTCTGCCGGCGCGGCTCGGCCGACAACGTAGAATAACGGATTCCCAGGGCCACGCGCAAGGGCTTTGTGGCTCAGTCCCCGCCCTGGCCGTCGCTCCCTCGCGGGTCCGCGGCAACGGGCGCGCCGGGCGGCGCCGGGGCCTCGTCCCGCTGGAACAGGTTCGGCACGGCCGAGCGCACCGTGAGTGTAAAGACGTCCGGCCGATTGTAGTGGCCGGCGTAGTCGTGCACCAGCTTGGCCTGCACCACGTCCTCCAGGTCGAGGTCGGCGTAGAGGATGCCCTCCTCACCACCCATCGGCCCGGCGATCACCATGCTGTTGGCGCCGATGATGCATGTCCCGCCCCCGCTGTCGCCCTCATCGAGGAAGGCGCGGTCCTCCGGCACGTAGGGGAGGATCCGCTTCATCTCCTCGGAGATGGTGCTGCAGCAGTTCAGCACGAAGCAGTTGGCCTTGTACGACAGGGCGCGGCTGGCGAACAGCACCACGTCCCGCATCTTGTGCTCGCTGCGCGAGAAGTGGTTCGGCCAACTGGCCACGTGGATGCAGGTCCCCTGCGCGGCCAGGGCGAAGATGGCCAGGGGGTTGGAGTTCTCCCCGCAGATGAGCCCGCTGACCTTGCCCAAATCGGTGTCGAAGGCCTGCAGGGTATCGCCGAAGCCGCCCGTGTGCACCAGCCGCTCGCCCACCGTGGGCATGAGCTTCTGGTGCTTGCCCAGGATTCGCCCGTGGCGGTCGATGAAGAGCTGGGTGTTGTAGAGCGTGCCCATGGCGCCGGGCCGCTTCTCGCACACCCCCATCACCACATAGCAGTTGGCCGCACGGGCCGCCGCGCAGAGGGCATCGGTGGCCGGACTCGGGATCTCCACCGAGTTCTTCACCAGCTCCCGCGCCAGGCGGTGGCTCTCGGCCCCCGTGGCCGGACGGAAGTGATACCACACCGGGTGGGCGGGCACGAAGCCCTCCGGAAATCCCACCAACTGCGCCCCGCCGGCGCCCGCCTCCCGGATCAGCCGGCACGCCTTCTCCACGGAGCCCTCGCGGTCCAGGAATACCGGGGCCGCCTGTACCGCCGCCACCCGGACCTTAGGATACGTCTCGCCCATCTTCCCCCCTCCGCCCGGTCACGCGCCGCTCCCCGCGGCGGCAGCGACGGGCGAGCAGAACCATCAGTCCTTGGAGCCGCGCGCCTGGGCGCGCACCTTGGCGGCGTCGAAGGCGTTGAAGCGGTCCACGAAGGCATTGGTGTACGCCTCCGCCGGCGGGATCCTGGCCTTCACGATGCCGAGCTGCGCCATGGCGTCCCCGAAGACCTGCCACTCCTCCGGGTCCCAGGCGCCCCACTTGCGGACCCTGTCCCCCTCCTTGAAATCGAAGATCCTCAGCGCCTCCTTCAGAAGGAAGACCGAATCCTTCAGCGCCATGGCCTCGTCCAGGCCCTTGGGTTTCGCCTCCGGGTACACCTTCCAGTGGATGCGCACGGCCGCCTCGGGGTTCTCCATGGCGAAGACGGTGGCCTTGGCCACGGCCCGGCCGAGCCCCGCGACGGCCTCCGGGTTGGCCTGGAGGAATTCCTCGCGGGCCACGATCCCGTTGGAGAAGAACTTGGCGAAGGCCGGGTTCACCAGGCGGCGCAGCTTGAGCCCGGCCCCCTCCATGGCCGCATACTCCAGCTCCCAGAGGGCCAGGCCGTCCACCCGGCCCGCCTTCAGCGCGGCCACGGCCTGCCCGCCCTGCCCCACCGCCAGAAACGCGACGTCCTTCTCCGGATCAACACCGAAGGCGCGCAGGCTGGCCTTGGCCAGGGCGGTGCCGATGGAGGCGATGTTGGATACCCCCAGGCTCTTCCCCCGCAGGTCGGCCCAGGCGCGGACCGGGCCCCCCTCGGGCACGACCACCGTGTAGATGTTGTGCCGGTTGTAGTTATAGAAGTGGACGAGGCGGATGTTCTTGTCCGGCTGGCGGGCGATGAGCACCGCCTCGGGGCTGGGGATCCCCACGTCGCCATGCCCGGCCGCCAACTGCTGGATGGTGGCCAGGCTGCCGGCCGCCGCCGAGAACGTCACGTCGAGGCCCTCCTCGGCGTAATAGCCGAGACCCACGGGGATGGAGCTGTACGGCCCGTACGCGGGCGAGTTGGAGAGCGACCCGCGGACGAACCGCACCGTCTTCAGCGCCTGCTCGCCCGCCTCGGCCGCGCCCCCGCCCCCAAATACACACAGCAAGAGGCCCAACGCCACAAGATATCGCAGAACCACCTCCCCCTCACTCCTCACGCCTCACCCCTCACGCCTTCCGCCTCACGCCTCCCGCCTCCCGCCTGCCAATGCCTCGGCCTCCGCTGCCTTGAGCACCGCCGCCACGATCTTCGTGTACCCCGTGCACCGGCACAGGTTGCCCGAGAGGGCCTCCCGCACCTGGGCCTCGGTGGGGCGCGGGTTCTGGTTCAGCAGGGCCCGCGCCGCCAGGATGAACCCGGGGATACAGAAGCCGCACTGCACGGCCCACGTCTCCAGGAAGGCCTGCTGCACGGCGTCCAGCCGGTCGCGGGCGCCCAGGCCCTCGATGGTGGTGACCGTGCGGCCGTGCATGGTGGGGGCGAAGATCAGGCAGGACCGGACCGCCTGCCCGTCCACCAGGATGGTGCAGGCCCCGCACTCCCCCTCCAAGCAGCCGTCCTTCGCCCCCACGAGGCCCAGGCGGTTGCGGAGCGTGTGCAGGAAGATCTCCCCGGCCGGCACCTTCAGGTCCCGCCGCGTCCCATTCACCGTGACCGTGATCGGATATTCCATCACTCCCCTTCGGCTTCCGAGGATTCGTGCCCGCGCGCCGGGCATCAGAGGATTGCCAAGAGGCTGCAACTGCGCAGGCTGCTCAAAAAGGCCCAGGTGCAAGGTGGCGCGCGAAAGGCCGAGTGAGGCGTACGCCGGGTACGCCGCAGCGAGCGCCCGAGCGCGCCAACGCCGCAGATGGGCCTTTTTCAGCAGCCTGCCAGGGCGCGCTCAACGAGCACCGCGGCGACTTCCCTGCGGTACCAGGCCTCGCCCCGCACGTCGTCGATGGGCCTCGTGTCGCCGGCGGCGGCCGCGGCGGCCCGCCGGATCACATCGCCGCTGAGCCGCTGCCCGCGCAGCAGCGCCTCGGCGGAGCGGGCCCGCATGGGCGTGGGCGCCACGGACCCGTAGGCGATCCCGACGTCCAGCACGTCGCCCCCCGGCCCCTGGGCCACCTCCACGGCGGCGCACACGATGGAGATGGCCATGGCCTTGCGTCTCCCCACCTTGAGGAACGCCCCGTGCAGGCGGGCCCCGGCGGGGGGCGCGGGGATGCGCACCTCGATGATCAGCTCGTCCGGCGCCAGCACGCTCTGCTTGGGGCCGGTGAAAAAATCGTGGAGCGGCACGTCGCGCCGGCCCTGCGGGCCGCGCAGCCTGGCCTCGGCGCCCAAAGCCAGCAGCGCCACGGACCCGTCGCCCGCCGGGGAGGCGGTGGCCAGGTTGCCGCCGATGGTGCCCTGGAGCTGGATGGCCCACGACCCTACGGTGCGCGCGGCCTCCACCAGCGAGCGCGCCCGCCGCTGCACCAGGGGCGACCGGATCACCTCTGTGAAGGATGTGGCCGCGCCCAGCACCAGGGCCCCGCGCTCCTCGCGGATGCCGCGCAACTCCGCCACGTTCCCGATGGAGACCAGGGCGTCCCAGCGCGGGTGGAGGAACTCCTGCTCCACCGCCAGGTCCGTGCCGCCCGCCAGCACCTTCACCGTGCCGGGCAGCCGCCCCAGCAGTTCAACCGTCTCGTCCACCGTCGTCGGACTGTAAAATTCCATGGGTCTTCTTCAAGATCGCCTGGACGCTCGGACGCCGCGCCCCTGCGCAGGCCGCTCAAAAAGGTCTAGATGCAAGGCGGCGCGCGAAGGGCCGAGCGAGGCGTACTGGGGCGTACGCCGCAGCGAGCGCGCGAGCGCGCCAACGCCGCAGATGGGCCTTTTTCAGCGGCCTGCCCGGATCGCGGCCAGGACGCGGTCGGCGGTCATGGGAAGCTGCGTCACGCGCACGCCGACGGCGTCCCGGATGGCGTTGGCGATGGCGGCGGCCGTGGGCACCAGGGAGGATTCGCCCACGCCCTTGGCCCCGAAGGGTCCCATGGCGTTCGGGCTCTCCACGATTTCCGCGATGATCGCGGGCGTGTCCACGGCGGTGGGCAGGATGTAGTCCGTGAAGTTGGCGTTCCACGGGATGCCCTGGCGCATCCGCACCTCCTCGGTGAGGGCCATCCCGGCCCCCATGGCCACCCCGCCCTCGATCTGCCCCTCCACGCCGGACGGGTTCACCGCCTTTCCCACGTCGTGCACGGCGTACACCCGCACGAGCGTCACCTCGCCTGTGCGCCTGTCCACCTCCACGTCCGCCACCTGGACCCCGTAGGAGTACACCGGGAAGGGGCTCCCCTGCCCCGTGGCGGGATCGAAGGTGGACTTGGGCGAGGCGAAGTAGCCCTGCGCCGCCAGCGGCCGCCCCAGCTTCATGGCCAGGAGGATGGCCTCCCTCACCGTGAGCGACGCGGCCTCGTGGCGCGGCTCGAAGATGCGGCCCCGCTTGATGACCAGGCGCGTCGGCTCCACCTTGAGGGCCTCGCCGGCCACCTCCAGGAGCATCCCCTTCACCTTCCGCGCCGCGTCCACCACCGCGTTGCCCGGCACGGTGGTGGAGCGGGACCCGGCCGTGATGCCCGCGTCGGGCATCCCGTAGGTATCGGGCTGGAGGATCTCCACCGCGTCGTAGGGCACCCCCAGCTCCTCGGCCGCGAGCTGGGCGAAGATCGTGTTGGCCCCCTGCCCGTAATCCACGATGGCCACCGCCACCTGCACCGTGCCGTCCTCGGTGAGGTACACGCTGGCGCTGGCCGCGTCCACGAAGGTGGCGGACCCGGTGGAGTAGAAGAAGGCCGCCAGGCCGCGCCCCCTGGCCACGTCACCTTCTGCCCGTGGGCGCGGCGCGCCCCAGCCGGCCAGGTCCTTCACCCGGTAGAGGCACTCCTTGAGCCCCACGCTGTGGGTGAGCACCTGGCCGGTGCCCGTGGTGGATCCGAGCTCGAAGGCATTGCGCATGCGCAGCTCCCACGGGTCCATCCCCAGGCGCCGCGCCAGCTCGTCCATGGCGCACTCCATGGCGAAGTGGGCCTGGGGCACGCCCAGCCCGCGCATGGGCACGGAGGTGGGGTTGTGGGTGAAGATGCTGTACGCATCGGCCTTCACGTGGGGGATCTCATAGGGGCCGGTGATGTGCACGATCATCTTCTTGATGATGCCGCCCGAGTTGGGCAGCGGGCGGCCGCCGGCCGAGGCGTAGGGCCCCTTGTCCAGCAGCACCTCCACCTCCAGGCCGCAGAGCCGGCCGTCTCGCTTCGCCCCCAGCCGGTGTTTGAAGACCATGGGGCAGCGCTTGCCGTGGATGCGGAGGGAGACGTGCCGCGAGTACTGCAGCACCACGGGCCGGCCGGTGCTGAGGGCCAGCAGGCCGGCCCGCCCCAGCGTCTCCACCGAGGTTTCTTCCTTGCCCCCGAAGCCGCCGCCGGTCACCGTGGTGATGACCCGGATCTTGTTGAGGGGCAGGTTGAACACGGGACCCAGGGCCTTGCGCGCCAGGAAGGGCGCCTGCATGGGGCCGTACAGCGTGATGGACCCGTCGCCGTTGGGGACGGCCAGCCCCGCCTCTGGCTCCAGGTAGGCGTGGTCCACGTGGCGCGTGCGGTAGGTTCCCTCCACCACCACTTGCGCCTCGGCCATGCCCCGCGCCACGTCGCCCTTGCGCAGCTTGTAGTGGGCGTACACGTTGCCGCCCACCCGGTCCGGGTGGTCCTGGTGCACCAGGGGCGCCCCCGGCGCCATGGCCTCCTCGGGGGAATAGACGCCGGGCAGCGGCTCAAAGGCCGCGCGCACGGCGCGGGCCGCCGCATCGGCGATCTCCTGCGTCTCCGCGGCCACCAGTGCCACCGGGTCTCCCGCCTGGCGCACGACCCCGTCCGCGATCACCGGCATGTCCGGCACCACCATCCCGAAGAGACGCGCCGCCGGCAGGTCCTGCGCCGTGAGGACGGCGGCCACCCCCTCCATGGCCAGCGCCTCGGACACGTCCAGGGACGCCAGCCGAGCCGGCACGGCGGGCGGCAGCACCATGGCGGCGTAGAGCTGGTTCTGCACGCGCATGTCGGCGCAGAATTGGGCGGTCCCCAGGACCTTGGGCAGGCCATCCTTGCGGACGAGGCGCTTACCGACGACGTCGAGCTCCTTGTGCTCCGGAGCCAGCAGCGTGCGATCCTCCGCCATGATCATTTACCTCACGGGAACCGAGACGCGGCCTTGGCGCGCGCGAACGCCGCGCTGGAGCGGGCGGGGCTCTCAACAGGACACGGCAGACCCCGCCCGAGCGCAGGCCGTCCACAAGAGGGCTGATGCAGGGTGGCGCGCGAAGGAGGAGCGCCCATCGAAGGGGGGTCCGAGGCGTACTCCGGGTAGGGCGCGGCAAGCGCGCGAGCCCGCCAACGCAGTCGCTGGCCCTCTTCGAGCGGCCTTCTAGCGCGGCCCGAGCGCCTGCTGCACCGCCTCTTCCACCGGCAGCGTGCCCGTGCGCGGCGTACGGAGGAAACGGGCGGGCCACGGCAGGCCGGGGCTGGCCAGCTCGGCCGGCGTCACGAGGTAGGGCCCCGCGCACTGCTCCCCGATCAACGCCTTGAAGTCCTGAGAAAAATCACCGGGAAAGAGAAGGACGTAGGAAACGCCCCACAAGGCAGCGCTCCCGGCGCAGCCCGCCGCGTGGACGGGGGCGCCCACCGCCGAGGCCAGCACGGCCAGGGGCCCCAGCCACGGCTCCGCCGGCTGCGCCGGCAGCCCGGCCCCGACGATGACCGGCGGCGGCGCAACGGCCGACGGTTCCACCACGGGGCCCGTTCCCGCCCCCGCGCACCCCGCCATCACACATGCCGCCGCAACCAACGCAAACCACTCGCCTCGCGTGCGCATCGCCCACCTCCAGCCCAAAGGCGTTCGGCCGTACGACAGTTCGACCGTACATTTTCGGCGAACTGCCGAACAGTCGTACTGTCGTACGCGCTTCGGCCCTTAGTGCATATAAACGCCGCCGTCCACGTTCAGCGATTGCCCCGTGATATTGCGGGCCTCCTCCGAGCAGAGGAACACGGCCGCCCATCCGATGTCATCCGGCGTCTGCTCGCGCTTCAGGGGCGTGACCGCCTTGAGGCGCGCCTCGAAGACCTCGCGGTCGTTCATCTTCGCGTAGCCGGGGTCCACCCGGCGGATCTCCTTGGAGAGGACGTGCCAGAAGGGCGTCCACAGGAAACCGGGACAGATGGCGTTGACGTTGATGTTGTGCGGCGCCAGGTCGCGTGCTGTCATTTTGGTAAGGACGATGGCCCCGGCCTTCGAGACGCTGTAGGGGGGGCTGGTGGGGCTGGGGAGCTGGCCGGCGATGGAGGCGATGTTCACGATCTTGCCGTACTGGTGCTTGATCATGGACTCGGCCACGGCCTTGGTAACGATGAAGATCCCCTTCACGTTCACGGCGTACACCTGGTCCCAGTCCGCGGCCGCGTTGCGGGTGAAGGGCATCCCCGGCGGCGCCTGGATCCCGGCGTTGTTCACCAGGATGTCGATGCGGCCGAAGGCCTTGAGGGTCTTGGCAACCATCCCCCCCACCGACTTCTCGCTGGTGACGTCCGTCTTGAGGGCCACGGCGCGCCGGCCCATGTCCTGGATCTCGCGCGCCACCGCCTTTGCGCCGGCCACGTTCACGTCCGGGATCACGACGTCGGCCCCCTCGCGGGCCATACAGAGCGCGATCCCCCGCCCGATGCCGCTGCCGCCCCCCGTGACCATGGCCACCCGACCCTTGAGTCGCATGCCACCCCCTCCGCCCCCGAAGGCCGATCCCCGCCCGGCCCGAGGTAAGCTATCACGATAGCGAAGCGCGGGCCAAAACGCAATCACGCCGGCCCGGGCGCAACGGCCCGGGCCCCCTGGATCAACTCCCAGACCCTGCGGGGGGTGAGGGGCAGGTCGTTCACGCGCACCCCCAGGTGGCGCAGGGCATCCTCCACGGCGCTGGCCAGGCAGGCCGGTGCCGGGATGGAGCCGCCCTCCCCCACCCCCTTCGCCCCCAGCGCCGTGAACGGGGACGGAGTCTCCAGGTGCCCTATATCGATGTCCGGAACGTCGAGGCTCGTGGGCTTCAAGTAATCCATGAAGGAAGTGGTCAAAATCTGCCCCTGCTCGTTATAGACAAACTCTTCCAGGAGCGTTCCGCCGATCCCGTGCACCGTGGAACCGTGAACCAGCCCTTCCACCACCATCGGGTTCAGCTCCGTTCCGCAGTCGTGGACCACGACGTATTTCCGGATGGCCACCATGCCCGTCTCAGGGTCCACCTCCACCAGGGCCACGTGGGCCGAGTTGGTGAAGATGAGCTGGGCCCGGATGCGGCGCTGCGCGTCCGGGATGGTGGCCACGGGGCTCAGGTAGTAGTGCCGGGCCTCCAGGCCCGGCTCGCTGCCGCCGGGCAAGGCGATCAGGTTCTTGTAGGCCACCTCCGCCACCTGGGCCAGGGTGAGCGAGCGCCGGGGGTCCTCCCGCACCATCACCTTCCCGTCGGCCAGCTCGAGGGACTCCCGGGGCGCCTCCAGCACGTGCGCGGCGATGGCCAGCACCTTCTCCCGCACCTTCCGCGCCGCGCCCACGATGGCCCCGATGTCCATGCCCGAGAACTTGTTGGAGTAGTTGCCCGAGGCGAACATCCACGGATGTGAGAACGAATCGAACCCCGGCGCCGCCGTCACGGCCTCGGGTGAGACGCCCAGCTCGTCCGCCACCACCTGCGGGATCACCGTCTCGTAGCTCTGCCCGCTGCCCACGTTGCCGGTGGCCACGCGCACGCGGCCGTCGGGTTCCACGCGCACCATGGCCGCCTCGCCCGCCCCCGAGGTGAGCCGCCGGCCCGTGGTGAGGATGTAGGAGGAGAGATTGGAGGTGCCGGGCTCCACCGCCAGGGCCATCCCCACGCCGAGGCAGCGGCCCTCGCGCCGGGCGGCGTCCCGCTGCCGGCACAGGTCCTCGTACCCGGCCAGCGCCAGGGCCGCGTCCAGCGTCTTGCCGAAGTCCCCGCTGTCGTAGAGGGCCCCGGTGGGCGTCTCGTAGGGAAAGGCCTCGGGCGGGATCAGGTTCTTCCGGCGGATGGCGATGGGGTCCGTCCCCAGCCGCTCCGCCAGGCGGTCCATCAGGCGCTCGATGGCGAAGCACATGAACGGCTTGCCGATGCCGCGGTTGGCCCCCGAGGGACACTTGGTGGTGAGGACGCAGGTCCCCTCGAACCCCACGGCCTTGATGCCGTAGGCGTTCACGATGTTCCCGAGCTTCAGCAGGCTGTGGAGCGTGGGGTTCACCTGGTTGTTGCCCTCGTCCACCACGTCCCGCACGCGCAGGGCCAGCACCGTGCCGTCCCGCCGCACGGCCGCCTCCACGTCCATCACGCCGTTGGCCGCCTGCATGAGCGCCATCAGGTGCTCGCGCCGGTCCTCCACGAACTTCACGGGCCGGCGCGCCCGGCGGGCCAGCAGGGCGGCCAGGATCAGGTAGGCGGCCCGCCGTTTGTTCCCGAAGCCGCCGCCCACATCGGGCGCGATGAGATGGAGCTGCGCCTGCGAGACCCCCAGGGCGGCCGCCACGGTGCCGCTGGTGAGGCCGGGGCGCCCGTCGTTGCTCCAGATGGTGATCGTGCCGGTGCCGGGGTCCTCGTGGGCCACGGCGCCGAAGGTCTCCAGGGGCGTGGAGCTGTAGCGGTGGATGGTGAACCGTTCCGAAAGCACCAGGTCCGCCGCGGCGAAGGCGCCACCCACATCGCCGTAGGCGAAGGTATCGTGCCAGACCACGTTGTGGCCCAGATCGGGGTACAGGAGCGGCGCGTCCGGCCGTAGGGCCGCCTCCGGGTCCACCACCGGCTCGAGCAGCTCGTACGTTACGTCGATCCTGTCCAGCGCGTCCTCGGCGGTGGCCCGGTCCACCGCGGCCACGGCGGCCACCGGCTCGCCCACGAAGCGCACGCGGTCCACGGCCAGACAGTAATTCTGCGGCTCGATGGGGATGGGAATGATGGGTTTCGTCGGCGAGGAGAGGCGGCGCACGTCCTGGCCCGTGAGCACGGCATGCACGCCGGGCAGCGCCGCGGCCGCCGCCGCATTCACCGCCACGATGCGGGCGTGGGCGTGGGGGCTGCGCAGGACGGCCGCGTGGAGCATGCCGGACAGCTTCACGTCGTCCACGTAACGGGCAGTGCCGCTGAGGAAGCGCGGGTCCTCCCGCCGCCGCATGGACTGGCCAACCCACTTGCGGCTTTCGCCGCGGGGTCGGGGGTCGGGGGTCGGGGGTCGGGGGTTCATGAAGAACCTGGACGCCGAGGAGTGTTCATTGCCTACCGGCCCCTGGTCCCTGGCCCCCGGCCCCCGCCGCGCCGGCGAGGCGCTCGGCGGCGAGCCGGACGGCGGAGATGATGTTGAGGTAGCCGGTGCACATGCACAGGTTGCCGGACAGCTCCGAGCGGACCTCGGCCTCCGTGGGCCGCGGGTTCCGCCGCAGCAGCGCCACGGCCGTGAGGAGCATGCCGGGCGTGCAGAAGCCGCACTGGAGGGCGTGCCGCTCCCAGAACGCCTCCTGCACGGGATGCAGGCCGCCCCCCGCCGGGGCCAGCCCCTCCACGGTGGTGATCTCCGCCCCGTCCAACTGCGCGGCGAAGAGGAGGCACGACCGCACCGGCTCACCCTCCAGCAGCACGGTGCAGGCCCCGCACACCCCGTGCTCGCACCCCACGTGCGTGCCGGTGAGATCCAGGTCCTCACGCAGGAAGTCGGCCAGGCTGCGCCGCGGCTCCACCTCGCCGGAGACCGCGCGCCCGTTCACCGTCAATCGAATGGTCCGTCTCGCCACTGAACCCCCGTTCTGCCTCGCGACGCGGCGACGGGGCGACGCGGCCACACGGCGATGGGATCATTCCCCGCGTCGCCGCGTCTCCGCGTCGCCGCGTCAGATGTTGAAGAGCGCGCGGGTGTTGGCCTCGAGAATCTTGGCCTGGTCCGCCGCCGAGAGCCCGGCCCGCTTCACGATCTGGGTCATCTCGAAGTCCTGCATGTCAAACGGGTCGTCGCTGCCCAGCATCACGCGGTCCACGCCCACCGTTTCCACCAGGAACTTCAGCATGGGCGGCAGGAAGATGATGGTGTCGTAGTAGAACCACTTCAGGTAGCCCAGGGGGGGCTTGGCCATGCTCCCCTTTCCCGTGGGGGCGTAGCGGTGGCTCTGCTCCAGGCGGCCGATGATCCAGGGCAGGAACCCGCCGGCGTGCACCAGCACCACCTTCAGGTCCGGAAACCGGTCGCACACGCCGCCGTAGATCATGGTGGCGGCGGCGACGGTCGTGTCGAACGGATTGCCCAGGGAATTGTTGAGGAAATGCCTGGTCAGCCGGTCCGGCGCCACCGTGTTGAACGGGTGCAGCACGATGGGCACCCTGGCCTGCACCGCGGCGCGCCACACGGGATCGAAGCGCGGGTCGTCGTAGTTGACGCCGTTCACGTTGGTGGCGATCATGGCCCCGCGGAAGCCCAACTTGGCCACGCCGTATTCCAGCTCGGCGGCGGCCCGCGCCGGATCCTGCATGGGGAGGCCGGCCAGCCCCACGAACGCGTTGCCGAAGCCGGCATCCTTCAGCTCCTCGGCCTGCGCGTCGTTCTGGAGGCGCGTCCATCGCGCCCCCTCCTCGGCCGGGAGCGTGTAGCCGGTGATGTCCATCCAGGGGCCCACGATCTGCCGGTCCACCCCTTCCTTCGCGATGTCCGCCTTGCGGCCGGCGAAGTCGCTCAGCTCGGCCCGCACGGGCCGCGCCACGAAACCCCCC
>DASPOZ010000437.1:0-7477 GCA_035625755.1 Candidatus Sulfotelmatobacter sp. | reverse complement strand
CGCCGGGAAGTTCGACATTGGCATGACCGCCATCGACAACGTCGTCGCCTACCAGGAGGGGCAGGGGGAGGCCCCCATCACCGGGACGCCGGACCTGTTCGCCTTCATGGGCGGGGACAACGGCTTCCTGCGCCTTTCGGTGGTGCCGGAGGTGAAGACCTACGCCGACCTCAAGGGCAAGGAACTCTCGGTGGACGCGATGACCACCGGGTACGCCTTCGTCCTCCGCAAGATGGTAGAGCGGGGCGGACTGAAGGAGGGCGACGTCACGTACGTGCGGGCCGGCGGGGTGCTGCAGCGTTGGCAGGCGTTGAAGGAGAAGAAGCACGCCGGCACCATGCTAATCACGCCCTTCGAGATCGAAGCCGAGTCCATGGGCTTCAACCGCCTGGGGAACGCCATCGATGTGTTCGGGCACTACCAGGGGCTGGTGGGGGCCGCGCGCCGCTCGTGGGCGCAGGCCAACCCCGAGAAGGTGGTGGGCTACGTCCGCGGTTACCAGGCGGGCCTGACCTGGCTCTTCGACCGGGGCAACAAAGCCGAGGCGCTTCAGATCCTGCAGAAGAACATGCGGGCGATGTCCCCGGAGCTGGCCGCCAAGACATACGACGTACTGTTAGGGCCGGGCGGTTGGGACCCGAAGGCCGCCATCGACGTTGATGGCGTGCGCACCGTCCTCACGCTGCGCAGCGAGTACGGCCAGCCCCACAAGGAGCTAACCGACCCGATGCGCTACATCGACCTCTCCTACTACCAGCGGGCGATGCAGCCCCGCTGACGCCCTGCCTTGGGCCGACCCCCGTGAGCCGTCGGCTCCGGCATGCCCGGCGCCCGGGCGCCGGGGATTCATTGTCCGAGGGTGGGACGCACCGGTCCGACGCCTGGGGGCCGGCGGCCGGCGGGCGTGAGAGACGCGGCGATGCGCGGCGAGACTCGGGCGGGCGCGCTGGTCCTCGTCGGGGCCACGCTGCTGGGATCGCTCCCCGCGTGGGGCCGGGTCATCTACCGATTCGAGCCCGACCCGCTCACGGTGGTCACCTGGCGGGCCCTCTTCGCCGCCGGGCTCCTCCTGCTGGCGCTGGCCACCTTCCGCCGGGACCTGTTGGCGGTCCGTCCGCGCGACCTGCCCTTCTTCGCCGCCTACGGGTTCCTGGCCGTCACGCTGAACTTCCTGGCCTACTTTTCAGCGGTGAAGTACACCAGCATCGCCGTGGCCGTGATCCTGCTCTACACGTACCCCGCCTTCGTCACGCTCCTCTCGGCCGCGCTCCTGGGCGAGCGGCTGACGGCCCGCAAGGGCGGCGCCCTGCTCCTCACCTTCGCCGGCGCCGTGCTGGTGATCCAGGTGCACCAGCCGGGCGCCCTGCGCCTGAACCTGCGGGGCATCCTGTGGGGTCTGGCGGCGGGGATCACCGCCGCCCTCTACAGCATCTTCGGCAAGAAGGCCCTGGGCCGTTACAACCCGTTCACCGTGGTCCTCTACGCCTTCGGCCTGGGCGGGATCTTCCTGGCCCTGCTGCGCGGCCCCGCGGACCTGGCGGCCCTGCGCTACCCCGGCGTGGCGTGGCTTCTGCTGCTGGGGCTCGCCGCCATCCCGACGCTGGGCGGCTACGCGTGCTACACGGCGGGGCTGAGGCACCTGGAGGCCAGCCGGGCCAGCATCCTGGCCACCTGGGAGGTGGTGGCCGCCGCCGCCCTCGGCTATCTGCTCTTCGCCGAGGCGCTGGACGCCGGCCAGATGGCCGGGGCCCTCCTGGTGGCCATCGGCATCGCCTCCCTGCAACGGACCTGAAGGGCGGCGGCAACCGGACCGGGCGAGTGGGGAGATGGGGGGGCACCTCGGGGCGCGGCGCGGCACGGCGGGGGGGAGATCCAGCGGGAAGGGCGGGGCCGGCGGGGCGCGGGGGCCGCGATTCCGCATCGACCTCCTGATCTTCGACCTGGACGGGACGCTGGCGGACACCGTCCACGACATCTGGCGGTCCACCAACGTGATGCGACGGGCCCTGGGCCTGACCCCGCTCTCGCTCCGCACCGTGCGCCGCCACATCGGGCACGGGGGGCGCCGCGTCCTGGGGAAGGTGCTTCCCCTGGCCCTGCGGCACTCTCACGACGAGGCGGTGGGGATCTTCTGGGCCCACCACCGCGCCCACCTGCTGGACCGGTCCCGCCTCTACCCCGGCGTCGTGGAGACGCTCCGGCGCTTCCGCCGCACGCCCAAGGTCGTCCTCACCAACAGGGCCCTGGGGCTCGCCCTGCCCCTGCTGAAGGGGCTCGGCATCGCGCGGCACTTCCGGGCCGTCGTCGGGGGCGACGCCGTGGCCCTGGCCAAGCCGTCGCCGGACCCCATCTGGAGGCTGCTGGAGGATTTCGGCGCGGCCGCCGACCGGGCCCTCGTGGTGGGCGATAGCGAGGTGGACATCCAGGCGGGACGGGCGGCCGGCATCCACACCTGCGCCGTCACCTACGGCTACGGCGCCCCGGCCGATCTGCGGGCCGCCCGCCCGGACTTCCTGATTCGACAGTTTTCTGACCTCTGCCGGTACGTGTCTCGATCGGGCACCGCGCCGCGCGGACGAGGAGGAGAAGGGACATGAAGAAACCTCGGGAAAGGCGAACCCCCCATCGGGGCTATCGGAGGATCCTGTGGCCGACGGACTTTTCGCCGCTGGCGAAGGTGGCGCTGCCGCACGCGCTGCGGCTGGCGGGGGAGAGCGGGGCGGAGCTCGTGGTGCTCCATGTCCTGCCGTCCACCGTGTTGTTTGCCGCCCCCGAGATCTCGGGCGCGGTCTGGGACCGGCTCGAGCGGGAAAACCGCGCCGTGGGCGCGGCCCAGCTCCGGCGCGTCACGGAACAGGTCAAGGCCAGGGGCCCGGAGATCCGGGTCCACAGCGTGCTGGCACAGGGCGTTCCCTTCGACCAGATCCTCCGGGCCGCCAGCCGGCTCCGGTGCGATCTGATCGTCATCGCCACGCACGGGCGCACCGGGCTGCGGCACATCGTGATGGGGAGCGTGGCGGAAAACGTGGTGCGCCGGGCCCCCTGCCCGGTGCTCACGGTGCGCCCCTTCCGCCTGCGGGCGCGGGGCTGAGCCCCGGGGATCGGGCCCCGGTGGTCTCTCCGAGCTCGTGAGAGATCTCACTCCGCCGTTCTGCCCTCAGCCTCCCGGCGGGTGAAGAGGATGTCGGCCACGCCGCGCTCGGTCTTCTGCTCGAGGATGTTGCCGTAGCGGGAGATCAGCCGGAGCATCCGGTCGTTGTCGGCCAGCACGTAGGCCCGGAAGCGGAGGATGCCGCGGGCATCGGCGGCCTGCAGCAGGTCCTGGAAGAGGATCGTGCCGAGGCCCTTGTCCTGCCAGCGGTCTTCCACCACGAAGGCCACCTCGGCGGTGCCCTCCTCGGTCAGATCGTAGCGGCCCACGCCCATCAACTCGGGCTCCCCGGCCACCAGGCGTTCCCCCACCAGGGCCAGCCGGCGGTGGTAGTCCACGTTGGCGAAGAAGTGGGCCCAGTCCGGGGGCAGGCGCTCCTTGGACGAGAAGAAGCGATGGTAGCGGGTGTCCTCGCTGAGCCGGCCGTGGAAGGCGACGATCCGGGGCTCATCGTCGGGACGGATGGGCCGGACGTGGACGCGCATCCCGTCCCTCAGCATCGCGGTCCGCTCGAGCTGCCTGGGGTACGCGGCCGGATCCGTCATGCGCGCGCTCCTGCGGGGCCTGCGGGGACGCCTGCCCCCCCGCCCCCGATGACCGTCAGTCCGTCCCTTCGCGGCCGATCCGCCCGCCCGGCTCCCCCCTGCCGGCCGAGGCGGCCACGCGTTCGGCCGCGAGGCGCTTCACCGCCCGGAGGTCCAGCTTTCCCGTGCCGAGGACCGGGAGCGCGTCCACCTTGAGGAAGTGATCGCGCCGCGGGATGAAGAGGTTGGGGAGGCCGCCCGCCGCGACCTTTTCCAGGATCCCCGGGATGGCCGCCTCCTGCAGTGTGTGCAGGACGGCGAGCCGTTCCCCCTTTCGTTCGTCGGGGACCGCCGTGACGGCGAACACCGGCACGGCCGACCCGGCCGCCTCGTGGAGCGCCTCCTCCACGCGGCCGTGGGGCACCATCTCCCCGCCGATCTTGGAGAAACGGGAAAGGCGATCGGTGATCTGCAGGAACCCGTCCTCGTCCACGAGGGCGATGTCTCCGGTGACGTACCAGCCGTCGCGCATCACCTGCGCCGTCAGGTCGTCCCGGCCGAGATAGCCCCGCATCACATTCGGCCCCTTCACGAGGAGCAGCCCCGGCGTCCCCGGCGGGAGCGGATCGAAGGTCTCGGGATCCACGACCCGGACCGACATGCCGGGGAGCGGCTGGCCCACGAAGCCGCGGCGCGAACCGGGCTGGTAGTAGCCGGGGGCCCGGAAGTCGGTCACGCTCGCGGCGATGACCGGCGCGCACTCGGTGGTGCCGTATCCTTCCAGCGGGCGGATCCCGAAGTGATCCTCGAAGGCCTGGGCCAGCCGCTCCGGGAGCTTTTCCGCCCCCGCCAGCACGATCCGGAGCGAGCCGAGCTGCGCCGGGCTGCAGCGCCGCAGGTAGAGCTGCAGGAACGTCGGGGTGGCGATGAGGATGGTGATCCGATGGCGGTGGACCAGGTCGCCGATGCCCGCCGCGTCCAGCGGGTTGGGATGGTAGACGGCGCCGAGGCCCCGGTTCGCCGCCAGCCAGATGGTCGCCATGTGACCGAAGGAATGGAATAAGGGCAGGATCCCCAGGATCCGGTCGCCCCGTTCCAGGCGGGCCACCTGGGCCACCGCCTCCACGTTGGCATCCACGTTGGCATGGGTGAGGAGCACCCCCTTCGGGTCGCCGGTGCTCCCGCTGCTGAAGATCACGGTCACCACGGCGTCCGGGGTGGGCCGCCGCTCCGCCCCGCAGAGGCGCTCCAGGAGCCGGGGAGGCGCCAGCAGCGCCAGCAGCATGGCCCGGGCCCGGGCCCAGCCGCCGAGGGCGGCGGCCACCTCCTCCATCCACACCGGCTCCACCCCCTCCGGAAGCTCCAGCTTCGCCCGCTCCAGGAAGCCCCGGCTCGTCACCACCGTCCGCAGCCCCGCCTGCCTCGCCGCCGCCGACATCCCGGCCCGTCCCACCGTGTAGTTCAGGTTCACGCTGGCGCGGCCTGCCAGGGCCGCGGCGAGGTTCACCAGCGCCCCCGCCACGCTCGGCGGCAATAGGATGCCGACGAAGGCTTGCCCGGCCCAGCGCGCGCCCAGCGCGCGCCCGAGGGCGATGGCGCCGGCCAGGGCCTGCAGGCGGGAGACACGGGGCCGCGTGCCGTCGGCCATGGCGAAGCGGAAGGGGCGCCGCCGCGCCGCCCGCACGAAGGAATGATGGAGGGGCGGGCGGTCCGCCTGGCGGAGATGCCAGGCGGCCTCCCCCAGTTCCTGCACCGCGCGCCGGATCTGGTGGAGGGGAGTCCCCGGGGGCAGGGGGGCGCCGAAGGAGACCGTGACCGGATAGGGGATGCGCTCGGGCAGCTTGGTGAGGTAGCGCCCTCCCGCCCGGCTGAAGATGCTGCCCCACAGGCGGTCCAGGTGGACGGGGATGATGGGCGCGGCGCGTCCCTTGACGATGCGCTCGAGGCCCCGCCGGAAGGCGAGCATGGCCCCCGTGCGGGTCATCTCGCCTTCGGCGAAGATGCAGACCAGCTCGCCCGCGTCCAGGTAGCGCCCGGCATCCCGCAGGGCCCGCAGGATCAGGCGCGGGCCGCCCGAGGGCGAGATGGGGATGGCGCCGAGGCCCCGCATGAAGGGGCGGAGGAGGGGCCGGTGGAAGACGGCGGCATCCACCAGGAAGCGCACCGGCCGGTCGAGGCTGGCCATGATCACCAGCCCGTCCACGAAGGCGACGTGGTTCGGCACCAGCAGGGCGCCGCCCCGTTCGGGGACGTGCTCCCGCGTTACGACGGCCAGGCGGTAGAAGGTGTGGGTGAGGAGCACCAGCACCAGGCGCAGGAACGCGTCGGGCACGAGCCGGAGCGCCCAGAGGGTACCCGCCGCAGTGGCCAGGGAGGCGGCCACCAGGATGCCGCGCGCCGAGAGGCCGGCGCGGGAGAGGGCTTCCGCGCAGAGCGAACCCGCCAGGACCCCGCCGAAGACGAAGGTGTTGGAGAGCGCGATGACCGCGCCGCGCCGATCCTGCGGGGCGCGCCACTGGATGAGGGCGTTCAGGGGGACGACGAGGAGCCCGCCGGCGACGCCCAGGAGGACCAGGAGCGCCAGGGTCCCGGTGGGCCCAGGCCCGAGCGCGCCGAGAAGGAGGGTGCAGACGGCGAGGCCCGTGGCGCCCAGGGGGAGGAGGCCGTACTCCACCTTCGACGCGGAGAGGCTCCCGGCCAGGACGGCGCCCAGGCCGGTGCCCGCCGTGACGAAGGCCAGGGGGCCGCCGGCCACCGTGTCCCGCAGCCCCAGGACGGCCTTGGCGTAGACGAGGATGTCCTGGCCCAGGAGGCTGGCGATGGCCCAGAAGAAGATCGAGCCCAGGACGGCGAGCTTCAGCACGCGGTCGGCCCGCATGCTGGCCCAGGCGCCGCGCACCGTAGAGGCGAGGCCGCCTTCGGCCCGGGCGGGGCGGACACGGGGCACGGTCCAGGCCGCCGCGAAGCCCACCACGGCGAGGAAGGCCAGCAGCAGCCCGACCAGCCAGGCGGCCTCTCCCGCCAGGCCCAGCAGGAGCCCGCCGGCGGACGTGCCGGCGATGATCGCGAAGAAGTTGCACAGCTCGAAGAGGCCGTTCCCCGCGGAGAGGCGGGCGTGGGGGAGGATCTCCGGCAGGATCCCGTACTTGGCCGGGCTGAGCACCGCGCTGTGGGCGCCCAGGAGCCCGAGGATGACGAGGGCGGGCGCGCCGCCCGACGGGTGGAGGAGGAGGACGGCGGCCCCGGCCCCCATGAACGCGGCCTCCACCGCCTTCATCACGAGGACGACGGACCGCTTGCTCAGCCGATCGGCCAGGACCCCCGCGGGCAGCGAGACCAGCATCAGGGGCAGCGCGTACACCGCGAAGGCGATGGTCGCCTGGGTCTGCGCCGCCGCCTCGAAGGCCGGGCCCGGCCCGGCGGCGGCCTGCCGGATGCCCAGCAGAACGATCATGATCTTCCAGGCGTTGTCGTTGAACACACCCAGGAACTGGGCGATCAGCAACCCACGGAGCGGGTGCCCGCGCTCCTGGTTCAATCCGTTGTTGCTATTCCCTGGGTCCATCTGTCTCAGCACTGCGCGACCGTGCAAGCGCCCCACCTGCTGCCGTTCTGCCGGCGGCGGGGAAAGCTGTCGGGTCTTTGTCGCCGGCCTGCCGAACAGCCGCTCCGGGAAGGCCGCTCAAAAAGGCCCAGATGCAAGGCGGCGCGCGATGCGCCGACTGAGGCGTACGCCGGGTACGCCGCAGGGAGTGCGCGAGCGCGCCAACGCCCCACCCGCTGCCGCCGAGGCAGCGGGGAG
>DASPOZ010000436.1:0-7436 GCA_035625755.1 Candidatus Sulfotelmatobacter sp. | reverse complement strand
GCGGCCCCGCCACGGAAACCAGCCGCCCCCAGGCCAGCCCGGCCTGGCCGCGGCCCGCCCGCGGCGCGGCGCCCGGCTCCGGCCCCGGCGCCAACGAGAAGGCGACGGGGGGCAATGGGGAAAGAGGCGCGGGCGGGCGCGCGCCGAAGGTCTCACGCAGGAGCGCCAACAGATCGTCGCCGGGGAGTCCGCCCACGGCGCTCAGCACCAGATTTCCGGGGGCGAAGTATCGGCGGTGGAACTCCCGGACGTCCTCGACGGTGATGGCGGCCAGGGTCTCGGGCGTCCCGTAGAGCGGAGAGGCCATCGGCGTCCCCGCCAGCAGGCGGGCCTCGAGCCGTTCCTCCGCCAACCGATCCGCCTGCTGGGCCCGCCGCGCCAGGATCGCCTCCAACTCCTTCTTCACGTCGGCCAGGTCGGCCGCGTCCAGCCGCGGCGCGTCCACCATCTCGGCCAGCAGGGCCACGGCCTCTCGCGCCTCCGGCGCCAGCACCTCCAGGCGCAGATATGTGAACCGCCGCGAGGCGTAGGCATCCCCGAAGGGCACCTGGGGGTCCGGGGCCACGGCGAGGCGCGCCCCCAAGGCGTCCAGGCGGCGCTGCAGGGCGATGGCATCGAGGCGGCGTGTCCCCCGGGGGAGCAGCCGGTGCAGCACCTCGGCGATCCCGGCCCTGCCGGCCGGCTCGCGCCGCGCCCGGTCCCGCACCAGCACGTGCACCGCCACCAGGGGAGAGCCCGGCGCTTCGCGCGCCAGCGCCACCGTGCCGTTGGGCAGCACCTGGCGGAGGGCCGCCGGGCGGGGCGCCGGGCCCGCCGCCCCGCCGCCGCCGTCGGGCAGAAAGAGCGAGGCGGTGAAGGGAACGGCCAGCGCCCGCCGCCCCGCCGCACGCGCGTCCTCCAGTGTCACCGCCGCCAGCCGCACCGGCACGGCCGCCAGGAACGCCGGCCCGAAAGCCAGGGCCTCGCCGGCCCGCTCCACCAGCCAGTAATGGATGCGCTCGCGGAGCGACGCTTCCTCCAAAAGGAGGCCGCGGTGGGCCGACGCGAAGTCGTCCTCGGCGATCTCGCCGACGGCCAGGCGGTGGAGCTCGCCGCGCACCAGGTCGAACACCCTCCCCTCCGCGACCTCCCGCGGGAAGGTGGCCGTCACCTCCAGTTCGGTGAGGTCCCGCCGCACGGCGAGGCCGGCGCCGACATGCAGCGTGGAGGGGAGGCCCAGTTCCTCTCTGCGGCGCGCGAGGCGCGCCTCCAGGATGGGCGGTAGATGCGAGAGGGCGGCATAGAGGCGGGCCTCGTTGGGCAGCACCACGCTGAGGGCCAGCGCCTTGCGGGGCGCCGCCGTCCGGTCCGTGAAGAGCCGAGGCTCCGCGAAGGCCGGGGGTGCCGCCGCGGGCGGCGCCGGGGCCCCGACCGGCACCGCGGCGCCGAAGCGCGCGGCCACCAACGGCTCCACCTGGCCGGTGGTGACCGGCCCCGCGATCAGGAGCGTGATGTTGTTGGGGGCGTAGTGGCGGCGGTAATACGCGAGGACGGCGTCGCGCGAGAGGGCGCCCAGGCTCGCCTCGCTCCCCAGGACGGGCGCCGCGTAGGCCGTGCCCTCGAAGGCCCGCGCCGCCTGGCGCACCTCCTCGCCCCGCTCGGGGCGGGCCACGGCCGAGCGCAGCTCCTCCTTCACCACCTGCACCGTTGCGGGGAACTTGGCCGGATCGAAGGCCGGGTGGAACAGCAGGTCCGCCTGCAGGTCCAGGAGGCGGCCCAGGTGCTCGGGCTGTCCCATGAGGATGTACCCGGTGAGGTCCTTGCGCGTGAAGCCGTTCAGGTAGGCCCCCAGGCCGTACACCTCGCGGAAGAAGGCCTCCCGGGACCGCGTGGCGGTCCCATCGAAGAGCAGGTGCTCCAGCAGGTGCGAGACGCCGGCCAGGCCGGCATCCTCGTCCCGGCTGCCGGCGCGCACGATGGCAAGGGAGGCCACCAGCGGGCTGGCCGGCGCCTCCAGCACCACCACCCGCAGGCCGTTGGGCAGGACGAACTCCGCCCGCACGTCGTGCCGGTCCACCGGGGCGGCGGCACCGGCCGCGAGCGCCAGGCACGAGACCAGCGCCAGCGGCAAGGCGCTGGACAGCCAGCGATTCACGGTGTGCATGGTCCTCCCGGGGGTGCCCCGCGGGTGCCGGGACATCACGCCTCCCTGGAGCGGCCCGGGCCGGCGGCGCCGTCGGGTTCGCGGAGCAGGTCGATGAAGCGTGCCACCGCCGGCGTGAAGCGGTGGTTCCGCCGGTGGATGATCCCCACCGGCCGCACCAGACTGGGGAGGGCCAGGGGCACGGCCACCAGGCTGCGGTTGGCCACCTCCCGGCGCACGGTGGGCTCGGGGAGGAGGCCCACCCCCGCGCCCAGGATGATGGCCTGCTTGATGGTCTCGATGTTGTCGAACTCCATGGCCACGTTCACCCGCACGTCCTGCTGCTTCAGGGCCCGATCGATGGCCTTCCGGATCCGCAAGTCGCCATCGAAGGCCACGAAGTGCTCGCCGTCCAGGTCGGCCGCCTCCACCACCCTGCGCCGGGCCAGCCGGTGCCCCGGCGGGGCCACGAAGACCATCGGCTCGGATCGCAAAGGGATCACGCTCAGGGTCCGGCTCGACTCCGGGTAGGAGAGGACCCCCAGGTCGGCCTCGTCCTGCATCACCGCCTCCACCACCTTGTGGGGGTGCAGGTAGTCCAGCCGCACCTTGGCGTGGGGGTGCAGCGCCGTGAACCGCTGGACGTGGCGGCTCATATCATGGAGACCCACGGAATAGATGGCGGCCACGCGCACCGTCCCACTCACCTGGCCCCGCATGGTGGCGAGATCGGCCACGGCCTTCTCGTGCCCCTGCAGGATCGCCCGGCACGCCTCGTGGTAGGCGCGGCCCTCCGGGGTCACCGTGAAGGGGCGCTTCGTGCGGTCGATGAGCTGCACGGCCAGCTCGGCCTCCAACTGCTGGATGGCCTGGCTGGCGGCGGACTGGGACACCTGGTTGGCCGCGGCCCCCCGGGAGAAGCTGCGCAGGCGCACGATGTCGCAGTACAGGCGGAGCGTTTCCAGGGTCATGGACGGCAGGATAATGCATTAGAAGCGCTAATGCAAATTATCGCTCTTTTTTCGCGTGACTAATGCTTTTAACTTGTATAGTCTGGCCAGAGGAGACGGTCCTCCCCAGGGCTTCGCGGGGCGCCGGAAGCCCCCGGCCATGGGGCGATGATACGGGATGGAGCGAACGTGCAGAGCATAATGCCTCCGGGCTGGCCAGAGAAGCAAGGCCTCTACGACCCGCAGCGCGAGAAGGACAGCTGCGGCGTCGGCTTCGTGGTGGACATCAAGGGCCGCGCCTCGCACGAGATCTTGCGCATGGCCCTCCAGGTCCTCAAGAACCTGCTCCACCGCGGCGCCTGTGGGTGCGAGGTGAACACCGGCGATGGCGCCGGCGTCCTCCTGCAGATGCCGCACGCCTTCCTGGCCAAGGAGTGCGCGAAGATCGGCATCGCCCTCCCCGGGCGGGGCCAGTACGGCGTGGGCATGATCCAGCTCCCCACGGACCGGGCTCAGCGCGCGGCCTGCCAGAAGCTCTTCGAGGCCATCGTGCGCGAGGAGGGCCAGGCCGTCCTGGGCTGGCGGGACGTCCCCACCGACAACACGCCGGTGGGCGCCACCGCCAAGTCCTGCGAGCCGGTGATCCGCCAGCTCTTCATCGGGCGGGGGCCGGGTCCGGCCGACGGGGCGGCCTTCGAGCGGGCCCTCTTCCTCATCCGCAAGCGGGTGGAAAACGCCGTCTTGGCCACGGACCTGAGCCAGCGGAATTACTTCTACATCCCCAGCCTCTCCTCCCGCACCCTCATCTACAAGGGGATGCTCTCGGCCGATCAGATCGAGACCTACTTCCCGGACCTGGTGGACCCGTCCATCGTCACCGCCCTGGCCCTGGTGCACCAGCGCTTCAGCACCAACACCTTCCCCAGCTGGGCCCTGGCCCACCCCTTCCGCTTCATGGCCCACAACGGGGAGATCAACACCCTGCGGGGCAACATCAACTGGATGCACGCGCGGGAGGCCCTGTTCGAGTCGGACCTCTTCGGCCAGGACGTGAAGAAGCTTCTCCCGGTGATCCGCGAGGGCGGCAGCGACTCGGCCATCATGGACAACGCCCTGGAGATGCTGGTGATGTGCGGCCGCTCCCTGCCCCACGCCGTGATGATGCTCATCCCCGAGCCCTGGCAGGGGCACGAGAGCATGAGCGCGGAGAAGCGGGCCTTCTACGAGTACCACTCCTGCCTCATGGAGCCGTGGGATGGGCCGGCCTCCATCGCCTTCACGGACGGCAGCGTCATCGGCGCCGTGCTGGACCGTAACGGTCTGCGCCCGTCCCGCTACTACGTCACCAAGGACGACCTGGTGATCATGGCCTCCGAGGTGGGCGTGCTGGAGATCCCCCCCGAGCGGGTCCTGCACAAGGGGCGCCTGCAGCCCGGGCGCATGTTCCTGGTGGACACGACGCAGGGCCGCATCATCGACGACGCCGAACTGAAACGCACCATCGCCACCGCCCACCCCTACGCGGAGTGGCTCAAGCAGCACCTGCTGGACATCGTGGACCTGCCCGAGCCCCGCCACGTCCCGGAGCCGGACCACCACACGGTGCTCCAGCGCCAGATCGCCTTCGGCTACACCCACGAGGACCTGCGCATCCTCATGGGCCCCATGGCCGAGGCCGGCGAGGAACCCATCGGCTCCATGGGCAACGATGCCGCTCTGGCGGTGCTCTCCCATCGGGCGCGTCCCCTCTACGATTACTTCAAGCAGCTCTTCGCCCAGGTGACGAACCCGCCCCTGGACGCCATCCGGGAGGCCCTGGTGACCTCCGTGGAGAGCACCATCGGGCCGGAGCGCAACCTGCTGCTGGCCGAGCCGGAGAGCTGCCGGCAGATCGTGATCCACTCCCCCGTCCTCACCAACGATGAGCTGGCCAGGCTGAAGGCCATCCGCCACCCCGCCTTCAAGGCGGTGACGCTGCCCATGCTGTTCCGGGCCGCCGAGGGCGGCCCCGGCCTAGAGCGGGCCATGGAGGAGTTGTGCCGGGGCGCCAGCGCCGCCATCGCCGCCGGGGCCAACATCCTGATCCTCTCGGACCGGGGGGTGGACAAGCTCAACGCGCCCATCCCGGCCCTGCTGGCCACCGCCGGGGTGCACCACCACCTGGTCCGCGAGGGCACCCGCACCAAGGTCGGCCTGGTGGTGGAGACCGGGGACGCCCGAGAGGTGCACCACTACTGCCTGCTCATCGGCTACGGCGCGGGGGCCATCAACCCCTACCTGGCCTTCGAGACCTTGGATGACATGATCCGCCAGGGCCTGATGCGCCAGGAGATGGACCACGCCAAGGCCGTCAAGCAGTACATCAAGGCGCTGAACAAGGGGGTCCTCAAGGTCATCTCCAAGATGGGGATCTCCACGGTCCAGAGCTACACCGGGGCCCAAGTCTTCGAGGCCATCGGCCTCAACCGCGCCTTCGTGGACAAGTACCTCACCTGGACCGCCTCGCGCATCGAGGGGGTGGGCATCCACGAGATCGCGCGGGAGGCGGCGCTGCGCCACCGCCGGGCCTACCCCGAGCGCCCCGTGGGGCCGCTGGAGCTGGACTGGGGTGGCGAGTACCAGTGGCGCCGCGACGGGGAGGTTCACCTGTTCAACCCGGAGACCGTCTTCAAGCTGCAGCACTCCACCCGGACCGGCCAGTACAAGATCTTCCAGGAGTACTCGGCGGCGGTGAACAACCAGAGCAAGCGGCTGTGCACGCTGCGCGGCCTCATGGAGTTCAAGTTCACCGAGGCGCCGGTCCCCCTGGAGGAGGTGGAGCCCGTCGAATCCATCATGCAGCGGTTCGCCACGGGGGCCATGTCCTACGGGTCCATCAGCCAGGAGGCCCACGAGACCCTGGCCATCGCCATGAACCGGATCGGCGGGCGCAGCAACACCGGCGAGGGAGGCGAGGACCCGGCCCGGTTCCTGCGGGATCCCAACGGCGACTGGCGCAACAGCGCCATCAAGCAGGTGGCCTCGGCCCGCTTCGGCGTCACCAGCTTCTACCTGTGCAGCGCCAACGAGCTGCAGATCAAGATGGCCCAGGGGGCCAAGCCGGGCGAGGGGGGCCAGCTCCCCGGCCGCAAGGTGTACCCCTGGATCGCCAAGACCCGCTACGCCACGCCGGGGGTGGGCCTGATCTCCCCGCCCCCGCACCACGATATCTACTCCATCGAGGACCTGGCGCAGCTCATCCACGACCTGAAGAACGCCAACCCCAAGGCGCGCATCGCGGTGAAGCTGGTGGCCGAGGTGGGGGTGGGGATCGTGGCCGCCGGGGTGTCCAAGGCCCATGCGGACGTGGTGCTCATCAGCGGCCACGACGGGGGCACCGGGGCCTCCCCCCTCACCAGCATCAAGCACGCCGGGATCCCGTGGGAGCTGGGGCTGGCCGAGACGCAGCAGGTGCTGGTCCTGAACAACCTCCGCGACCGCATCATCGTCCAGACCGACGGGCAGCTCAAGACCGGGCGGGACGTGGTCATCGCCGCGCTATTGGGGGCCGAGGAATTCGGCTTCGCCACGGCCCCGCTGGTGGTCATGGGCTGCATCATGATGCGGGTCTGCCACCTGGACACCTGCCCGGTGGGCGTGGCCACCCAGAACCCCGAGCTGCGCAAGCGGTTCACGGGCAGGCCCGAGTTCGTGGTCAACTTCTTCCGCTTCGTGGCGGAGGAGGTGCGCGAATTGATGGCCCAGCTCGGCTTCCGCAACATGGATGAGATGATCGGCCGGTCCGACCGGCTGGACATGCGTCAAGCCCTGGACCACTGGAAGGCCAGGGGGCTGGACTATTCGGCCATCTTCCACCGCCCCGTGGTGCCGCCCCACGTGGCCACGCACAGGGTGCGCCCGCAGGACCACGGCCTGGAGAAGGCGCTGGATAACGTGCTCATCGAGCGGGCCCAGGAGGCGCTGCACGCCCGCAAGCCGGTGGAGTTCCGCATGGCCATCCGCAACATCCATCGCGTGGTGGGCACCACGCTGGGGCACGAGATCACCGCCCGCTACGGCCTCGAGGGCCTGCCCGACGACACCATCACGATCCGCTTCAGCGGGTCGGCCGGCCAAAGCTTCGGCGCCTTCATCCCCCGGGGCCTCACCTTGATCCTGGAGGGGGACGCCAACGACTACTTCGCCAAGGGCCTCTCGGGCGGCCGCATCGTGGTCTTCCCGCCGGCCGGGTCCACCTTCCGGGCGGATGAGAACATCGTCGTGGGCAACGTGGTGCTGTACGGCGCCACGAGGGGTGAGTGCTTCATCCGGGGCGTGGCCGGCGAGCGCTTCGCCGTGCGCAACAGCGGGGCCCACGCCGTGGT
>DASPOZ010000435.1:0-9462 GCA_035625755.1 Candidatus Sulfotelmatobacter sp. | reverse complement strand
ACCCTGATCCCCTGCGTCTCCTGGGCTACCGGCCCCATGAAACCATTCCTTCCCTAACCCCAATACTGTTCACATAAAGGGATCGAGGGGTGCACCGACGTTCGACCAAATCCCCCCGTCCCCCCCTTTGCCAAAGGGGGGCGGAGGGGGGATTTCCAAGGGGGGCCAGGGGGGATTTCAGCCCGGTGACGGCCTAGGTGAACAGTATTGGGGCGAACGTCGCGCCCGCTGCCGCCGAGGCAGCGGGGAGAGACCTTGGGGCTTTTTCAGCGGCCTGTTAGCCCGGATTATTCACGAAGCGGCGTCCCCCCTTTGAGAAAGGGGGGGAGGGGGGATTTCGGTGATGTTATCGTGGGGGCTATCTATCGGGCCATTGCCGCAGAGTTGAGCGCAAAAATCCCCCCCGGCCCCCCTTTCATAAAGGGGGGACGATGGGAAGGCGGCCAGGGACAGGGTGAGAGGGCGCTCAGGACGCGGCGCGCGTGTTCGTGAATAATACGGGTTAGGGCTCGGGCGGGGCGTCGGGGGCGCCGATCGCGAACCGATCGAGCATCCGGTAGAGCGTCCTGCGGTCTACCCCGAGGATCTCGGCCGTCCGCTTCTTGTTTCCGCCGGTGGCGGACAGGACGCGGGCGAGATGCTGCCGGGTCAGCTCGTCCAGGGAGAGGAAAGCGCCGGGGACGGGCTCGGGTGCGCCGCCGGGCGGGGCGGCGTGGGCCGTGAGGTGGGCCGGCAGATCGTCGGGGAGCAGGATGGGGCTGGTGCTCACGGCCACCGCCCGCTCGATGGCGTTCTCCAGTTCGCGAACGTTTCCGGGCCACGCATGGGTCTCCAGGCGGGCCATCGCCTCCGGCGCGAACCCCCGTACGGCCTTCCCGTTGGCCTCGGCGTACTTCCGCAGGAAGTGATCGGCCAGGGCCGGGATGTCCTCCCGGCGCTCCCGGAGCGGCGGGAGGTGGATGCTGACGACGTTGAGGCGGTAGAACACGTCCTCCCGGAAGCGGCCGGCAGCCACCTCGGCGCAGAGGTCCCGGTTGGTGGCGGCGACGACGCGCACGTCCACCCGGATGGGCTCGTTGCCGCCCACGGCCTTGACCTCCTGGAATTCGAGGGCCCGGAGGAGCTTGGCCTGGGTGTTCGGGCTCATCTCGCCGATCTCGTCCAGGAAGACCGTGCCGCCGTGCCCGGACTCGAACAGCCCCCGCCGGGCCGTGACGGCGCCGGTGAAGGCGCCGCGCACGTGGCCGAAAAGTTCGCTCTCCAGGATGCCCTCGGCCAGGCCGGCGCAGTCGATGGTGACGAAGGGCCCGGCCGCGCGGGGGCCGTTGAAGTGCAGGGCGCGCGCCACCACCTCCTTCCCCGTGCCGCTCTCGCCGGTGATCAGGACCGTGCTGCGGGTGGGCGCCACCCGGGCGATCAGCTTGAACACGTCGATCATGCGCTGGCTGACGCCCACGATGTTGCCGATGTGATAGCGGTCCTGCAGCGTCTCCAGGAACTGGCGGTTCTCGCGCACCAGCCGGCGCTGGTCCAGGGCCCGCCGGATGGTGAGCAGCAGCTCCTCCAGGCGCAGCGGCTTGCTCACGTAGTCGTAGGCGCCCTCCTTGATGGCCCGGAGCGCCGCCTCCACGGTGCCGAAGGCCGTCATCAGGATCACGCTGACGTCGGGGCTCGCCTCGCGCAGGCCCTTGAGGAGGCCGAGTCCGTCCAGGTCCGGCATCCGGATGTCCGACACCACCACGTCGAACACCTGGTCCTTGGCCAGGGCCAGCGCCGCCCGCCCGCCCTGCGCGGTGGCCACCGCGTACCCCTCGGCCTGCAGCGCCTCGGCCACGGCGTGGCACGACGCCGCGTCGTCATCCACCACCAGCAGCCGCGGGCGGATCACCCCTGCCCCCCGTCGTCCCCCAGGGGCAGGCGGACCTCGAAGGTCGCCCCGCCGCCCGGCGTGTCGCTCACGCCGATGGTGCCCCCGTGGGCCTCCACGATCTGCCGGCAGATGGCGAGGCCGAGGCCGGTGCCCCCGTCCGGCGCCTTGGTGGTGAAGAAGGGCTCGAAGATCCGGTCCCTGGCCCCCGGGGGGATCCCGGGCCCGGAGTCGGCGATCCGCAGGAAGGCCCTGCCGTCCGCCATGCCGGTCTGGACGCGCAGCGAGCCGCCGGCCGGCATGGCGTCCACGGCGTTGGTGAGCAGGTTGAGCACCACCTGCTGGATGTGGTGCGCGTCGGCCTGCACCTTGGGCAGGGCCTCGTCCATGGCGAGGGTGTGGGTGATCCCCTTGGCGGTGAACACGGGGGCCATCAGGTCCGTGACGCTGCGCACGAGCTGGTTGAGGTCGGCCGGCCGGAGGGGGCGGGCCTCGCCCCGGGTGAGCGCCAGGAGCTGGCGCACCGTCTCCACCAGGAGCTGGATCTGCTCCTCGATGGTGACCAGGCGCTGCCGGTCCTGGGCGGTGAGCCCGGGGCTGCGGGCCAGGAGCTGGAGGTGGACGGCGATGGAATTCAGCGGCGTGCCGATCTCGTGGGCCACCGTGGCCGTGAGCTGCCCCATGGTGGCCAGCCGCTGGGCGCGCCCGAGCTCCCGCTGGAGATCGAACAGCATCTCGTTGGCCCGGCGCAGCGCCTCGTTCCGGCCGGCCAGCTCCTGTGTGGCCTCGGCCACGCGGACCTGGAGGTCCTGGTTGAACCGGCTGATGCGCTGGAGGAGCCGGGCGTTCTCGTCGGAGCTCTCCCGGATCCGGCGCAGCATGTTGGACAGCCCGTCGGCCAGCTTCCCCATCTCGTCCCGCCGGTCCACCGCCGGCGTGGCGGAGAGGTCCCCGCGCTCCACGGCGGCCATGGCCTCCAGGAGGGCGCGGATGGGTCGGTTGATGCTCCGCTCCGTGAAGAGGGCGAGGCTGGTGACGACGGTCACGCCGGCCAGGACCAGGACGAAGAGGAGCTGCTCGCGCAGGTTCCACGCGAGCCGCTGCGCGCCCTCCAGGGAGATGGCGAGGGCGACGGCGCCGGCGGGGGTCCCATCGATGCTGATGGGGGCCACGGCGAGCCACGCCTCGCCGCCGCCCGCCGCGCCCGCCGCCGTGAGGGGCCGCCGTTCCGCGAAGGCCCGGCGCACCAGGTCGGCGGGGCGGGTGGGCGGCGGCACCCGGCTGGAGGCGACGGGGGCGAGCCCGTTGGGGCCGAGGGCGTACACCTCGAGCCAGCGCAGGGAGGGCCGGGCGGCCAGCGTGTTGCGGAGCTGGTGGATCAGCCGATCCCGGTCGGCCAGTTCCTCGGGCGTGTTGATGCCGAAGGCGATCTCGGAGGCGATGCCGGTGGCCCGCGTCCGCACGTCCTCCTTGAGGGCGCGGAAGGCCAGCCATCCGTGGACGGCGCTGGCGGCCAGGCTGCTCGCCGTGACCAGCCCCACGACGAGGGCGATGATCTTGAGTTGGAGGGACCAGGGTTTCATGGATGTGGCCCGCCGCGGTGCCGCGGGAAGGCTATTGTACCCGAAAGCCTCGCCCGAATCATCTGAACCCGGGGGTCCCCGCGGGGGCGGAACGCCGTCTCCTCTCAGGCGAGGCCGGGGGGCGCGCCGGCTTGCGGCCCGGGCGGAGGACGCAACGGGAAGAGGGGGAGGGTTTCGCGGGGCCCGCCCGGGGCCGCGGGTCGTCGCGAAACCGGCGCCTCGGCCCCGGGCTACTGGCGCAAGAAACCTTACGGGGAGGATCGAAGATCCGCCGGGCCGCGCCTTAATCTTCGTCAGGCAGCGGGCGGCCGGAAAACCTCCGAATGGTCAGGATGAATGGCCGCGCGCGTGCATGCACTTGGCGTAGGCCGCCTGGTACTCCGCGTCGGCCTTGTGGTTCTCATTGATCCCGTACAGAGAGCCGGCCGCCACGCCCACGATGCCCCCGATGGCCGCCCCCTTGCCGGCGCCCTTGCCGCCGGCCGCGATGGCCCCGGCCGCCGCCCCCACGGCTGCTGTTGCGACGCCGCCGATGGCGGCATCTTTGCCGACGCCGAGGATCTTGTCCCGCTGGGAGGGGGGGGCGGCAGCATACCGGTTGCATTGATCGATCACCGCCTGCGAGGGCGTGGAGCTCGCCGGGTGGGCTGCCGGCGGGCTCGCGGTCTGCGAGGGCGTGGAGCTTGCCGGCGGGTTCGCAGCCTGCGGGGGCTGGGTGCTTTCGGGCTGGGCCGCCGGCGGACTGGATGCCGATACCGGCGCGGACGGCGTAGGAGTCGCCTCACCCGAAGGCTGCGTCGAGGCGTGCTGCGATTCCCCCCCTCCCGCGCCCGCCCGCCTGGCGCTGCTGATCGGGGTGCTGGGGGCCGGCTCGGAGGGGGACCGCTTGGTGACGAGCAAGGCGGTGATGGCGGCCGTGGCAACGACGAGCAGGATTCCGATGGTGGCCAACTTCCAGGGATTGGGCGCCTTCTTTGCCATGGCTGTCCCTCCTTCTCGGGTGCCCACCGGAGACAGCAAATCAGAACCTAATTGCCACAGGGCGGCCGCAATTGCAAGCTCCAAGTGAGGCAAAAACGGCGGCCAACCTCCTGGGGCCCTCGGCGCCCGAGCCTGAGTTGACACCCGGGGGACGGGTTGATAGGGTAACGCCGTCACGCCGAGGAGCAGCGTTGTCGGAGATCGGCGAACGCCTCGCCCGGGTTCAGGCCCGCATCGCCGCGGCGGCACGCCGGGCCGCCCGCGATCCCGCCTCCATCACCCTCGTCGCCGTCAGCAAGACCGTGCCCCCCCATCGCATCAAGGAGGCCGTGGCGGCCGGCGTGGCCGTGCTGGGGGAGAACCGCGTGCAGGAGGCGCAGGAGAAGATCGAGGCCCTGGGCCGCCTGGCCCAATGGCACCTGGTGGGCCACCTCCAGACCAACAAGGCCAAGCTCGCCGTCCGGCTCTTCGACGTCATCCACTCCCTCGATTCCATGAAGCTGGCCCGGGAGCTGGACCGCCACGCGGGCGCCCTGGGAAGACCGATACCCTGCCTGGTGGAGGTGAACCAGGGCGGGGAACTGACCAAGTCCGGGCTCGGCGAAGAGGGCGTTCTGCCGTTCCTCCGTGAGGCGGCCGGGCTCGCCAACATCCAGATCCTCGGCCTGATGTCTGTTCCGCCGTTCCTGGAGGACCCTGAGGGCCTGCGCCCCTATTTCCGGCGGCTCCGCACCCTGCGGGATGCGGCGGCGGCCGCGGGCATCGCGGGGCTCCGGCTGGAGCACCTCTCCATGGGGATGAGCCACGACTTCGAGGTGGCCATCGAGGAAGGCGCCACCATGGTGCGGATCGGCACCGCCATCTTCGGGCCCCGGCCGCCCGCTTAGCGCGGGCGTTCCTCGTTTGTGATTTGTCGTTTGTCGTTGGGAGGTGGCTGGCCTCCGACTTCCCGTGTCTGGCGGAAATTGGGTTCGAACGACAAACCACAAACGACAAACGACAGACGAAGGCCAGCGATGCGTTTGGATATGTTCCTCAAGGTGTCTCGGCTGATCAAGCAGCGGTCGGCGGCCAAGGACGCCGTGGGGGACGGCCTGATCACGCACAACGGCGCGCCCGGGAAGGCGGGGCGCGAGGTGAAGGTGGGCGACCGGATCGGCATCGAGACGGAGCGGCGGCGGCTGGAAGTAGAGGTGGTGGAGGTCCCCTCCGGCAACGTGCCGAAGACCCGGGCGGGCGCGCTCTACCGCGTCATTTCCAGCGAGCCTATAGAAGAAGCTGATGGGCTGATGAGCTGACGAGCTGACGAGACGGCCAAGAGTGAGGTGGCGGACGGGGCCACTCATCAGCTCATCAGCCCGTCAGCTCATCAGCTCGGTCGAGGGCGCATGACGAAGGAACAGATCCTGCGGAAGCAGATGGTGGAGGTGGGGCGGCGGATGTACCGGAAGGGCCTCGTCGTCGCCACGGAGGGGAACCTCAGCGTCCGCCTCGCGCCCCAGCGGGTGCTGATGACCCCCACCGGCGCCTGGAAGGGCTTCCTGAGCCCGGCCGACATGGTGGTGGTGGACCTGGACGGGAGGGTGCACCAGGCGGGGCAGCGCCGTCCCTCCATGGAGTTCCCGATGCACCGGGGGATCTACCGGGTCCGGGCGGACGTGCGGGCCATCGTGCACGCGCACCCGCCGGCGGCCACGGGCTTTGCCGTGGCCGGCATCCCGCTGGACCAGCCGGTGCTGGCCGAGGCCGTGCTGGTGCTGGGGCCGGTGCCCGTGGTACCGTACGCCACGCCGGCCACGGACGCCCTGCCGGAGGCCATCGCGCCCTACGCCGTCAAGCACCAGGCCCTGCTGCTGGGGAACCACGGCGCGGTGACCATGGGGCGGGACCTGTGGGAGGCCTACGCTCGGATGGAGATCCTGGAGCAGTTGGCCCTGATCCAGCTCAGCGCGCGCCTCCTGGGCCGGGCGGAGGCGATCCCGCCCGCCGAGATCCAGAAGTTGCACGCCCTGCTGG
Source organism: Candidatus Sulfotelmatobacter sp. (assembly GCA_035625755.1). Classification (GTDB taxonomy): domain Bacteria; phylum Methylomirabilota; class Methylomirabilia; order Methylomirabilales; family DASPOZ01; genus DASPOZ01. The sequence goes on along the minus strand of DASPOZ010000435.1, from coordinate 3,015 downwards.
GCCCACGCCCAGCTGACAAGCTGACGCGCTGATGAGCCGATGAGCCCAGGAACGGCCGGGCGTCTGGACGCAACAACTTGTCGGTCCGTCTGGTAAGAGATGACCGACCGGCCCAGGGTGTTCGTGTTCCGGAAGGTGCCGTTCAGCGACCGGATCGCGGAGATCCTCGGTCCGGTGGCGGACCTCACGTTCCACGAGACGGAGGATCCGCCGCCGGAGGCGATGGTGCGGGCCGCCTTGCCCGAGGTGGCGGCGTTGCTGCCCACGGCCTTGGACCCGGTGACCGCCGCCATGATCGAGGCGGCGCCGCGGCTCAAGGTGGTCGGGAACTACGGCGTGGGATACAACAACGTGGACGTGGCGGCGGCCACCCGGCGCCGCATCCCCGTCACCAACACGCCGGGCGTGCTCACCGAGGCCACGGCGGATACCACCTGGGCCCTCATCATGGCCGTGACCCGCCGCACCCTGGAGGCGGACGCCTTCGTGCGGGCCGGCAAGTTCGACGGATGGCGGGCCAGCCTCTTCCCGGGCATGGAGCTGGCCGGCAGGACCCTCGGCATCATCGGCCTGGGGTCCATCGGGCAGGCGGTGGCGCGCCGGGGCCTGGGCTTCGGCATGCGGGTGGCCTACGCGGGGCGCCGCCGCGCAGCACCCGAGGTGGAGGCGGCGCTCCAGGCCCGCTTCGCGCCGCTGGAGGGCCTGCTGGGCCAGGCGGACATCGTGTCGCTCCACTGCCCCCTCTCGGCCGAGACGCGCCATCTGCTGGACGCGCGGCGCCTGGCCCTGATGAAGCCCACGGCGTACCTCATCAACACGGCCCGCGGCCCCGTGGTGGAGGAGCGGGCCCTGGTGGAGGCCCTGCGCGCCGGGCGGATCGCGGGGGCCGCCCTGGACGTGTACGAGGACGAGCCGCGGCTGGCCCCCGGACTGGCGGAGCTGCACAACGTGGTCTTGTTCCCGCACATCGGAAGCAGTACACTGGAGGCTCGTGAGGGGATGGCCCGCCTCGTGGCCGAGAACATCCGGGCGGCCCTCGCGGGCCGGCGGCCTCTCAACATCGTGAACCCGGAGGCATGGCGCGCCTGATCGGGCTGCTGAAAAAGGGCCATCTGCGGCGTTGGCCCGCTCGCGCGCTCCCTGCGGCGTACCCGGCGTACGCCTCAGTCGGCGCATCGCGCGCCGCCTTGCATCTGCCCCTTTTGAGCAGCCCGCAGAACGCGAGAATCCAGTCACAGAAAAGTGGAGGGAGGGTATGCTGATTTTCCTGGACACCGCGAACGTCAAGGAGATCACCGAGGCGGTCAGCCTGGGCGTGCTGGACGGGGTCACCACCAACCCCTCCCTGGCGGCCAAGGAGGGCCGGCCCTTCCGCGCGCTGGCCGAGGAGATCTGCCGCATCGTGGACGGCCCGGTGAGCCTGGAGGTGGTGAGCACGGAGGCCCAGGCGATGGTGGCCGAGGGCCGCGACCTGGCCAAGATCCACGCCAACGTGGTGGTGAAGGTGCCCATGATCGCGGAGGGGCTCAAGGCGGTGAAGATCCTTGCGGCGGACGGCATCCGCACCAACGTCACCCTCTGCTTCTCGCCCAACCAGGCCTTGCTGGCCGCCAAGGCCGGCGCCGCCTACATCAGCCCCTTCCTGGGCCGCCTGGATGATATCAGCCACGTGGGGATGGACCTGGTGCGGGACATCGTGCACATCTACCACAACTACGGGTACAAGACGCAGGTGCTGGCGGCCAGCATCCGCAACCCCGTCCACGTGGTGGACGCCGCCAAGGCCGGCGCCCACGTGTGCACCATGCCGTGGGGAGTGCTCCAGCAGATGCTCAAGCACCCGCTGACGGACATCGGCTTGGAACGCTTCCTCGCCGATTGGAAGAAGGTCCCACCCGCCACCAAATAGCCTGCGGCCCCTCGCTGCAGGCCGTCCGGTCCGCCCGGGCTAGGTCTAAAGGCGGACGCACCCCTGGTTGTGCGGGGCGCAGCCACCACAACCCCTAGCGCCGGGTTTTCTTTCCCTCGTCTCTATGAGCTTTTTTCTTGACAGCACTTAGAACGGCTTTCTAGGATAGCGTCCCCGCAGGATTCCGGGGTTCCAACCGGGTGCAGCCGGGGGCTGCCTTCGCCCCGCGCGTGCCTTCGAAGGGATCATTCGATGGCGGACCGAAGCGCGTTTTCGGGTGCGTCCTTCCCGGCCGAATCCCGCCCCACCGCCAGCGCGAACCGCCGCAAGGAAAAAGGGGAATACGTCGTCCAGGCGGTGGACCGCGCCCTGGACATCCTGGAGTGCTTCGGCTACTCGAAGGAGGAACTGGGCGTTACCGAGCTGTCCAAGAAACTCCGCCTCCCCAAGAACAACGTTTTCCGCCTCCTCGCCACCCTGGAATGCCGCGGCTACATCGAACAGGACCGGCGGAGCGGTAACTACCGGTTGGGCATCAAGACCTTCGAGGTGGGCAACGTCTTCCTGCACCATCTGGGGCTCCGCCGCCAGGCCCGCCCCGTGCTGGAGGAAATGGTGGCCCGCTGCAACGAGACGGCCTACCTGGCCGTGGCCGACGGTTCGGAAATCGTCTACATCCTGCTGCAGGAGACTTCCCACACGGTGCGCGTGGTGCCCCGCATGGCGCAGCGCCTGCCGGCCCACAGCACGGCCGCCGGCAAGGTGCAACTGGCGTACGAGTCGCAGGACCGGCTGGCCGAGATCCTCCGGGAGCGGCCTCTGCGCCCCGGCGTCAGCGCGACCCCCGCGGACATGCGGGCCTTCCACGCCCACCTGCGGGAGGTGGCCAAGCAGGGCTATGCGGTGGACGACGAAGAGGTGGATCCCGGCGTGCGGTCCGTAGCCTGCCCGGTGCGGGACTATTCGAAGCGCGTGGTGGCCGCCGTGGGGCTCCTGGGCCCCGCGACCCGCTTCACCCCGGAACGCGTCGAGGCCGAGTTGCTGCCCCTGGTGGTGGAGGCCGGGGCGCGCCTCTCGCAACGCCTGGGATACGAAGTGGCCCTCGG
>DASPOZ010000434.1:0-17495 GCA_035625755.1 Candidatus Sulfotelmatobacter sp. | reverse complement strand
CGTCGCGTCGTCCCATGCCCCGAAGGAGGCGATATCCAGGTGGCAGACCTCTACGATGTTCATCAGGAGGCTGCCGCGATAGGCCACGTCCCCCCCGGCCATGTTGGCGCCCGCCACGCGGCCGTGCTCCATGGCCGTGGGTTCGATGGCGTGCACCGCCGCATCCCCGCTGACGAGGTCGCGGCCCTCGGCCACGTCGCCGGCCGCATAGACGTTGGAGACGCTGGACCGCAGATGATCGTCCACCACGACCCCGCGATTCACCCGGATGCCGGACCCCTGGAGCCACTCCAGGTTCGTGCGGATGCCGGTGGCCATGATGGTGACGTCGGCCTCCACGTCGTCCCCCTCCGCGAACCGGAGGCGCTGGCACCCATCGGCCTGCTCGATGGCCGTCAGCGTGACCCCCGTGCGGATCTCGACCCCGTGGCGCCGGAGCCATGCCTCCACCATCCCGGCCCCGGTCCCATCCACCATGCGGGGCAGGATCTGGGGGGCGATCTCCACGATGGTCAACCGAGCCCCCAGCCTCAGGATGGAGTTCAGGATGGTGAAGGCGATGAAGCCCGCCCCCACCATGGCCACGCGCGACCCGCCCCGAATCCCGGCCGCCACGCCCCGGGCCTGCTCCAGCGTCCAGAAGCTATGGACGCCCGGCCCGTCCGCGCCCGGCACGGGCACCCGCACGGCCGACGATCCGGTGGCGATCAGCAGGTCGTCGTACGCCACGATCGTCCCGTCGTCCAGCGTCAGCGCGTTCGCCGCGGTGTCCAGGCTCACCGCGCGCCGCCCGATGTGGCCCGTCACGCCCAACTGCGCCAGCCGGGCCGGCGGCAGGGTGAACACGTGCGACTCGGCGATGCTGCGCCCCAGGTAGTACGGCAGAACCATGCGGGCGTAGGGGCGCTCGGCCGAAACCAGAGCGATCACGGAGGCGCCCCTGTCGTGCTCCAGAATGGCGAGGATGGCGTTCAGGCCGGCCGTCCCGCCGCCCACGATCACGTGCCGCTGCTTCGCCATGGGTCCGAGTCGTCCTTTGGGGCCGCGAAGCCCTTCGCAGGATGCTGAAAAGTCTCTTGTCGGCCAGGCTGCTCAAAAAGGTCCATCTGCAAGGCGGCGCGCGAGGCGAGGCGCGAGGCGGACGCGGTCGGTACGTCGCAGCGCCGCGCGAGCGCGCCAACGCCGCAGATGGGCCTTTTTCAGCAGCCTGTTAGCGTCCGGCCGCGACGGTGGCGAGGTACGGGGCAGACCGCCGGGCAGCGAAGTCGCCCAGCCAGTCGGCCGTCTCCGCCTCCTCGTACAGGATGGCGGACGTCGGGCAGACGGCCGCGCAGGCGGGGTCGCCGCCGCAGAGGTTGCACTTGAACGCCTTCTGCGTGTCGTGGCTGAAAAAGATCGTCCCGTGGGGACAGGCGATGGTGCAGAGCTTGCACCCCACACACTGGTCATCCAGCACGACCTTGGCCCCCGCCGGCGAGACGGTGATGGCCTCCACCGGGCAGGCCGTCATGCACCAGCCCTCGGCGCACTGAGGGCAGGTGTACGGCGCGTAGCTGGTGTGCAGCTCGTAGGGCGACACCCGGATCACCGACCGGGCTGGCTGGAAGGTGCCGGTCTGCATGTACGAGCAGGCCAGCTCGCACCGCATGCACCCGGTACACCGCTCCGGCACGATACGCAAGACCTTCATGGTCCTCCCTCGAGGTTTAGGCACACAACCCCGCCGTCGGCGCGGGTTCGGGGCTCACGTCAGCCCGGCGAATCTCTGTAACACATTTTCCCACGGGAGACAAACGGAAAGCCTGGGAAGGTGATGGATCTCCCCTGGACGTTCTGCGGCGGAGGAGCTACTTGGGTGGAAGGCCGCCGCTGTCCTTGAGGCCTAGGTGCCCGCGCTCACCAGCGAACCGAGACGAGCCCGGACTGCGTGATCCGCGCGTCGCGCGTCAAGAGGGGGAGGCCTTGGGCCCGGGCGGCGCCGACGATCAGCTCATCGAAGAAATCCCCAAGGTTGAGCGCGCCTCGCGCTTCGAACACCTGCCGAAGGTCCAGTGGGAGAAACACGAAGGCCTCCCGGCTGAATTGCTCCTCCCACCACGCCTCAAACCGCCCGGGCATGCGGATGCGGCCCGCGTGCGCCAGATAGGCGGTCTCCCAGACCACGGCCGCAGGGATATGCAGGACGTCCTTCCCGGCCTCGCACCGCCGAAAGACCCGGAACGCCTCCCGAGAGAGATGGCCGCGCGCCCCCGCCGCATACCACAGCAATGGGTGCGTATCGGTGACATACTCCGCCATCAGGGCGCGCCGCGCTTGGCCCACGATCGCCGCAGGCGGGCGTTGATGATGCGGGAGGCCTCCTCCAGGTCCCCCAGGAGAGTGAGACTTCCCCAGAGCCGGCTCGGTCCCCGCATCGTCTTGCGGCGGGTGCGCGCGTAGTCATCCGCACGCTGGACGACCAAGGCCGCCGCTCCCCTGCGGGTGATCTCCACGATGTCTCCGGGCGCCAGGCCGTTCTTGCGCGCCAGTCGGCCCAGTTCGCTCCGGGCCCTGGTCAGGGGAAGTTGTTGAACCCTCATGGCCCCGCCCTCGATCTGACCACTTCAACTGTACACATGATACTTCCCCCAATGCGGGGCGTCAACCCGGCAGAGGGCGGGCACCTTTGCGGTCGGAGCGATCCCGGCGGTGTGACGCGTCAGGGGCGACGGTTCTTGGCGTCCCAGTTCCGCTCCAGATTGCCGATGAGGGAGGGGCTGAAGTGGCAGTCGGCCTGCTCGCGGCAGTAGAGGGCCATGTAGCGGCGAAACAAGTCCCGCGGCTCTTGGCCCACCCGGATGGCCTTGCGGTTCGCCCCGGCGCTGATCACGCCGGCGCCGGCGGCCAGGTCCACGGCGCGCTGGATCGCCGCGCCCATCTCCCCGGGGGGCACCACCTCGTTCACGAGGCCCCGGGCCTCCGGCGAGTCCACGGGGAACGTCCTGTCGAACAGTATCCCGTGCTGCGAGGCCCGTTCCCCGAGGAACCGCGGCATGCGCAGGGGGGCCACGCCCGGGATGATCCCCTCCTTGCGCGCGGGCAGGTTGAAGTAGGCCCCCTCCTCGGCGATCACGTAGTCCAGCACCAGCAGGATCTGGCACCCGCCGCCGATGGCGAAGGCCTCCAGCGCCCCGATCCAGGGCTTCTCCAGGGTGGCCTCGGGGCCGTCGGGGTCGTACCCATCGCCGGCCAGGCCCCGGTACAGCTTGTTCACGAACCCCAGGTCCCGCGTCAGGTAGAACATCAGCGAGAGCCTGCCGTGGTAGAGGTGGGTCAGGTTCAGGCCCGCCGAGAAGATCCGACGACCCCGGTACTTCGGGTGGTCCACCGGGTTGCCCCGCAACAGCCCCACCTGGACCTCCGGGTCCAGGAGCACCAGGTCCGCCGCCGTCTCCAGGGGGACCACGGTGCCATCGTCCTCGGCGTTCAGGTAGCGCAGGTTGTTGAACAGCACGCAGCCCAGGGCGCCGCGCCGCTCCACGTGGGCCGTCCCCAGGTCGAGCCGCCCCTCGCGCCGGAACCTGGCCAGCAGCTCCACGGACCGGGGGAGGGGCCGGAGCATGGCGTGCACCAGGTGGTCGCCGGAGGGCTTGTGCGCGAACACGTGGGAGAGGAAATCGCTCTGCGGGATCTCCACCCCGTCCTTTTCCGCCTGCGTCAACTGAAGCTCGGCCTCGACCTCGCGGCGCGTCGGGCACAGGCCCGGGCACAGGTCGGCCACCGCGTATACCAGCTCCGCGGCCCGCACGAAGCGGCGGTAGCCGCCGGTGGCCCGGGAGTAGAGGAGGTCCACATAGCTGCGGGCGAAGGCGTTGCGCGCCCCGCGCAGCACGGCCTTTACGGTCTCCGCGGCGACCGCCTGGGCCGCGTCCCGCTTGGGCCTCGGGGGCCAGGCCGCCAGCAGCGCGCCGCCGGCCCGATAGATCGCCCGGGCCTTTCGGCCATCGGCCGCCAGGCTCTCTTTCGTCGGCCGGCCGGGCAGGCGCAGGGCCGTCATGGCCCGGCCCAGCGCCTTGACGCCAGCCGGCGACGCCCCCGCCGCTGCCAGGGCCCGCCTCTGTGCTGGATTCAGCGTGTCCATCGTGAGGGCCCCTCCCACCCCGACCACGCCATGATCGAAGACGGCCTCACGAATGTCAACCGGCGGCCCCATCCGGCCGCGGAAGGTGAACCTTGCCCACCAGAGGCCCTCGTGCTATCCTTCACATGGTTTCGGCGGGCGTCCGTGGGCGCCGGCCGCCATCGCCCGGCCCAGTCCCTCCGGTCCATTCCCTCTCGAGGCTTGCAGGCGGCGTAGCTCAGTTGGCAGAGCAGGGGTCTCATAAGCCCCGTGTCGCTGGTTCGATTCCAGCCGCCGCCACCAATTCCGTCGCGTTCTTTCGGCGCCGGCCCTCCCCCGGACTTGCTCTCGTGAATGTACAACATACGGGTGGAGAAGTCCGGGTCCCCTCACCGGAGGGTCGCCAACGGGCACCTCAGCGGGCGGGAGGGGGCCAAGCCCCAATGGCTTGTTATCGTGGGATCGGAAGGCGATCAGGATGCTTGGTGGAGGGTGAGGAAGGTTTCCACCGTGATCCCTGCATCCCGGATCAGCTTCCGGAGCAATCCGCGCTTCAGCTCCCGGTGATCAGGGATGGAGAGATGCCGCCCGGAGGGATGGTAGTAGATCATATGGGAGCCGGAATGGTGGTGGTAGGTAAACCCAAGCTTTTCAAAGGCCCGGGCGGCCTCCCGACCGGACAGGATCGGAAGATGCGCCACTACGCCGCCGCCTCGACTTCCACCTCGACAAGGCGCCGCGACTCCTCAGGGATCGGGAGCCCGTGCTGGCGGCGGACGGCCAGGATGCCTTGAATTGCCTCGCGGATGTTCGCCAAGGCCTCGTCAACCGTCTCCCCCTGAGAGACGCAACCCGGGAGGGCCGGGCACTCCACCACGAACCCGCCGTCCTCATCGGGCTCGACCTGGACGAGGAACTTCATCGCGCGCTTCCCCTCTCAGTGCCGGCAAAGATCGGATCGTCCTCGGGGAGGAGGTCGGCCATAGAGACGAGGTCGGCCAGCCCCGGGGGCGTTCTTCGGCCGCCACTCCCAGTAATCCCGGAGCAATTCCCTGGCGGACAACTCCCGGCGCCGACGCGCCTCTGCTTCGATCTGCGAGACGATCTGCTCGCGGGTAAGATCGAGGATCGGAAGAGTATCCACCCGTCCCCCTCTCTCAAAAAACCACACTACCCGGCCCGGGCCGGGTTGTCAACAACCGCCGGCCCGGCTGCCCCGGCTGCCATCCTCCCGCGATGGCGTCCTAATTTGTCCTGGCCTGATACCTTCGACGCCGCTTTGTAGGAGCCTGACCAAACAGAAGCGCCACGAACCGTCTCGCGCCAAGCATTTGGCCGTTGAGGCTGGCTTTTTCGAAGCCTGCTTCCTTAGGTGGTCCTGGAACCTTCTCAGCGAACCCTTGAGGAATTCCTCGAGAGCCAGGTCTACGAAGCTAGCCATCGGCGTTGCCCCCCTACTTTACCAGCGGTTCTCCCGACTCCCACACAAGGCCTGTGACTCCCACCGTGATCGCCGGAGTCATCCGCACGCTCTGATGGAACCGCACGAAGTCATACCAAGCAATGAGTATGCACAAGGCCAGGCGAAGCCGTCGCGGCAGCCGTAGGGAAAGCCCACACCGGAGGTCCCGACCGCCAGAGGGCGGCCAGCCGGGTGCCGCGGGTCCTGGCGGCGGGCTGAGTGCAGGCCGTTCGCTCTCATGGCGTCATCCGTGGTCCCGCGCCCCCGAAGGTATCCCGAGTGTTGGATGGCCGGCCCGCAGCCGACCGCCGCCGCCGCACTCCTCTTTTCGGTAACCCTGCTTCGGCCATGGCCGGCTCGGGCGTGGCGTTCGGCAGGCCATCGCGTCTCGCCGCTAGCAGGCGGCGAAGGTCCTGTTCTAGAAACACGACGCGCCGGCCCACCTTGCGGGCCGGAAGGCCGATTCGAGTCCGATACCGCCTGTCGGCCAGGGAGCGGGGGGACACGCCCAGAGCTTTAGTAGCTTCATGCAGCGATAGCGAGCACATAGATTGCCCTCCTTTGCCGCTCATCGTGCCCCAGCGCATGGCTGCTGTCACTGTCGAAAAATTTTTCGGGCCGAAGTCAACTCTTTCGGCAGGTTAGCGGGCGGCCTCAGGTGCGTCAGCGGGCAGCTTGGGGGACCGTCAGGAGGGAATGTAGGGCCTTGTCTCGGCGGTCGGGACTCAACCCGGCAATCTGCTCCCGGGCTTTCTCGCGTTGGGTTTTCGAAGGGCGCCCGAGGTATTCTTCCCCCAGGGCCAGGCGAGGATCAAGCCAGTGGAACGGGGAAGAAGCAGCCGCCACCACTTCACCAGTCCCGGGTCCCGCGTCCCTCGTCCCGAGTCGGGAGCAGGACCGGCGGCGGCGGAGGCAGGCAAGGGGGGGTCAGGTGCGCGGGATGGCCTTGATCTGATCCAGGACGCGGAGGATCTCGGTGCCGTCGCGGACCATGTGGCGGTCGCCCACCTGCCCCCAGCGGAGGGTTCCCTCGGCGTCGATGACGAAGCTGGATCGATAGGGGACGTTCCGGGCCTCCTCCCATACCCCGTACTGCTTGCAGACCGTCCGGTGGATGTCGCTCAGCAGCGGGAAGGGGGCGCCCAGGCGCTTCGCGTACTCGCGGTGGGAATGGGGGCTGTCGGCGCTGATGGCCAGCACCTGGGCCCCCCGCCTGGCGAACTCGCCGTGGAGCTTGACCAGCTCCCCGAGTTCCGGCGTTCAGATGGTGCCCCAGTCGAAACAGTAGAACAGCAGGATCACCGGCCGCCCGCGGAATTCCCGCAGCGACACGTCCTTCCCGTCCGCCCCCGGCAGCACGAAGTCCGGGGCCTCCACGCCGAACGCCGGCAGTGTGTTCACGCCCGTCTCTCCTCTTTCGGCGGCATGCCCGCAGGGCGCCCCCCGCCGGCCTCCCATCGTGGGGAGGCCAGGGCCGCACGGCCGTCGTTGCTTCTACGCCAAGCCGGCCCCGACTGTCAATACCTCCCGGGAGGCCGGGGGTCGGATGTCAGGGGCCGGGAACGCGGGATGAGGGCAAGGGCTTCGGCATCGGAGATTGGGATCGGAGCTCTTCCCCGCCCCCCGCCGGAGCGGGGCCCTCGCGCAGGGAGAGCATGCCGCAGGCCGCGCAGATCTCCTGTCCCCGGTTCTCGCGGATGGTGGCCGTCACGGTGGCCGCCTTCAGCGCGCGCTGGAAGGCCTCGATGCGGGGCCGGGGCGAGGGCCGGAACGGCAGGTCGGGGGCGGGGTTGAGCGGGATCAGGTTCACCTTGCAGCGCAGCCCCCGCAGGAGCCGCACCAGGGCGCGGGCCATCTCCGGCGTGTCGTTCACGCCGTCCAGCATCACATACTCGAAGGTGATCCGCTGGCGGGGCTTCAGGGGATAGGCCCGGCAGGCCTTCATGAGCTCGGCCAGCGGGTAGCGCCGGTTGATGGGCATCAGCCTGTCCCGTAGCACATCCGTGGGGGCGGAGAGCGAGACGGCCAGGTTCACGCCGTAACCGGCCGCGCCCAGCGCGGCCATCTCGGTCACCAGGCCCACCGTGGACAGGGTGATGCGGCGGGGGGGAAACGCCAGGCCGTGGGGGCACAGCAGGACCTCCAGGGCCCGGAAGGTCTGCCGCGCGTTGGCCAGGGGCTCTCCCATCCCCATGAGCACGATGTTGGAGAGGCGCCGGGGGCCCGCCGCGGCCCCCAGCGCCAGCGCCTGCCCCACGATCTCCCACGCCCGCAGGTTCCGGGAGAACCCCATGACGCCGGTGAGGCAGAACTTGCAGTCCAGGGGACAGCCCGCCTGGGTGGAGATGCAGGCGGTGAGCCGCTCGGCGTCCGGGATGAGGACACCTTCGATCTGCTTCCCGTCGTCCAGGGTGAAGAGGAACTTCTCGGTGCCATCGGCGGCCACCTGCCGCCGGGCCGGGCCCAGCGTCGGGATGCACGCCTCGGCCTCCAGGCGCCGGCGCAGGGCCAGCGGCAGGTCCGTCATCTCCGCGAAGCTCCGCGCCCCCCGGACGTAGAGCCACCCGAGAAGCTGCAGGGCGCGGTAGGGCGGTTCCCCCAGCCCCTCCACGAAGGCCCGGAGCTCCTCCGCCGTGCAATCCATCACGTTCGTCGGCGTGGCCATCGCACGTCCCGGATCGAGCAGGCTGCTGAAAAAGGCCCATCTGCTGCGTTGTCGCGCTCGGGCGCTCGCTGCGGCGTACCCGGAGTACGCCTCCGACCCACCTTCGGTGGGTGCCCCGCCTTCGCGCGCCGCCTTGCACCTGGGCCTTTTTGAGCAGCCTGCGGTAGCGCAAGCAATTGGGCGGCCTGCAAAAGCGGAGGACGCCGGCAGGCGCGCGGGGAGGGCGCCTGGGACGGCGGCGCTCAGCGCGGGGCCGGCGCGGCGGCCTCGCCGCCCAGGTCGGCCAGGGCCTTCCGGGCCTCCGCCGCCATCGGCGCGTCGGCCGGCGCCAGCTCCACGACCTTCTTGAAGTTGAGCCGCGCCTCGTCTTTCTTCCCCACCAGGAGGTAAGCCTTGCCCAGGTTCTGATAGGCGGCCACCAGCGTGGGCGTGAAGCGGACGGCCCGGCTGAGGGATTCAATGGCCTCCTGGGGCCGCTGCTGCTGCAGCAGCACGTACCCCATCGCGTTGTAGGCGGGCCCGAACTCGGGCTCCACGTCCACCGCCTTGCGGAACTCGATTAGGGCCTCGTCCATCTTCCCCTGGTCCAAAAGGATGCCGCCCAGGTACAGGTGGGCATCCTGCGGCCTCAAGTAGGCAGGCTGCGCCAGGGCCTTGCGGAGGAACTCGATGGCGCCCGGTACGTCCTTCATCTGGTAGCGCACCACGCCGATGAGGTAGTACGTCTCGCCCCGCTTCGGGTCCAGCGCCAGGGCCTGCTGGTAGGCCTCCAGGGCCTGGTCCCAACGCCCCTCCATGTGACGGATGCGGCCCAGCGTCAGGTACGCGTCCACATTCTTGGGGTCCAGCTCCAGGGCCTTCAGCGCGGCCGGCAGGGCCTTCCGCACGTCGTCCTGCTGGAGGTAGGCCTGGGCCAGGGCCACCTGCGTCTCCGCGGTATCCTTCTGGCGGGCCTCCTCCACCGGGCTCACGCAGGCCGTGAGAACGAGGGCCAGGCCGGCCAACCACAAACGGGTCCGCGCTGCGTTCACCCCGAGACCTCCTCTCTGCGAGCCCCCTGGTACTTCCGCACCGCCCGCATGTGCTCGGCGAGGGTGCGCGAGAAGGCGTGCGTGCCGTCCGCCTTGGCGACGAAGTAGAGGTACACCACCGGGGGCGGTTCCAGGGCCGCCAGGATGGAGGCCTTCCCCGGGTTGGCGATGGGCCCCGGCGGCAGACCCGGATGGACGTAGGTGTTGTAGGGGTCTGGGAGGCGCAGGTCCGCGCGGGTGAGGCGGCCGCGCTTCTCCGGGAACGAATAGAGGATGGAAGGGTCCGCCTGCAGGGGCATGAGCCGCCGCAGCCGGTTGTGGAAGACGGCGGAGATGAGGAACCGCTCCCCGTCCACCCGCGCCTCCTTCTCGATGAGGGAGGCGAGGATGACGATGGCGTGCCGGTCCAGTCCGAGGGCCTGCGCCTTCCGCTCCTCGGGCACCCCGAACACCTCGCGGAACCGGGCCACCATCAAGGCCAGGATCTCCTCCTCCGTCATCCCCCGGCTGAGGCGGTAGGTATCCGGGAAGAGGTACCCCTCCAGGGACGGCTCGTCCAGCCCGAGGCGGCCGGCGAACGATGCGTCCCGGGCCAGGGCCTGGATGCGCCCGGGGTCCGCCAGGCCCTCGGCCGCCAGGCGCCCGGCAAGGTCGCGCACCGTGAAGCCTTCGGGGACGGTCACCAAATGGATGATCGTGCGCCCTTCAACCATCCTGGCCACCACCGCCCCCAGCGTGGCCGGGAGGGCGAACTCGTATTCCCCCGGCTTGAGGCGGCGCACGTCGCCCCGCAGGATGGCCAACCCCAGGAAGGCCCAGCGGCTGCGGATGATGCCGGCCTCGGCCAGCGCGCCCGCGATTTGGCCGGCCCCGGCCCCGCGGGCGACGTACACGACACGGGGGGGGTCTCCCCGGTCCCCCACCGGCGCGGCGGCCAGGAGGACCGCCACGGAGGTCGCGCTGGCCAAGCCCAGGGCGGCGGCGGCGGCCAGGGCCCGCGCGGAGCTAGGCATCGGCCGCCTCGTCTTCGCCCGAGTCGTGCGGGGCGGCGGCCAGGGCCCGGTGGTCCAAGAAGCCCTGGAGGATCAGGGTGGCCGCGGCCACGTCCAGCGCGGCCCGGCGCTTGGCCCGCCGCACACCGGCGTGGATCATGGCCCGCTCGGCCTGCCGGGTGCTGAGCCGCTCGTCCCACAGGTGCACCGGGAGGCCGGTGAGGTCCCCCAGCGCGCGGGCGAAGGCCTCGGCGGCCTGCGCGGACGGGCCGATGGTGCCGTCCATGTTCTTGGGATGGCCCATCACAATCGCCCCGACCTGCCGCTCGCGGGCCAGGCCCGCGATGGCCTCCAGGTCCGCGCCGCCACCCCGCCGGCGCAGCGCCTGGACGCCCTGGGCGATCAGCCCCGTCTCGTCGCTCACGGCGAGGCCGATGGTGGCCTCCCCATAATCGATCCCCAGCAGGCGCCTCACGCCGGCGCCCCCCGCCGCTGGATTTCCCTTGACGGCGCCAGGGTCTCCCGGCAGACTGCCCGGCGCCACGATCCCGCCCCATCGCGGGGCAAGACGGAGATCGCGGCATATGCCTCAGGGGTCCACGGCATGCGCACACCTGAGCCCCCGTACGGCGGAACGGCGGAACGGCGGACCGAGCACCTTCCCATTCGCCGACGCCTCGTGCGGCTCTACGACCTCATGTTTCACGCCTACGGCCCTCAGCATTGGTGGCCGGCGCGCACCCGGTTCGAGGTAGTGGTGGGCGCCGTGCTCACCCAGAACACCGCCTGGACCAACGTGGAGAAGGCCATGGCGCGACTCCGCGCGGCCGGGGCCCTCCGCCCCGCGCCCCTGGCGGCCCTCCCGCGCCCGCGCCTGGCCGCCCTCATCCGCTCCGCCGGGTATTATAACATAAAGGCGAAGCGGCTGCAGAACCTCCTGCGCTTCCTGCGGCGGCGGTGCGGCCTGCGCCTCTCCCGCCTCTTCCGGGCCGCCCCCCAGGCCCTGCGCCGGGACCTCCTGGCCGTGAATGGGATCGGGCCCGAGACGGCGGATTCCATCCTGCTCTACGCGGGGGACATCCCCATCTTCGTGGTGGACGCCTATACCCGGCGCATCCTGGCCCGCCACGGGCTCCTCCGGCCGGGCGCCGGCTACGACGAGACGCAGGCGCTGTTCACGGCCCACCTGCCCCGGGACGTCGCCCTGTTCAACGAATACCACGCGCTCCTGGTGATGGTGGGGAAGGATTACTGCCGGTCGGTACCCCGTTGCGAGACTTGCCCCCTGCGTGAGGACCTGCCCCCTGGCGGCCCCCGCCCGCTCACGCCGCAGCCTGCCAGACGGGGGACGGGGAGGACCAGGCGGGGAGCGGGAACTGGGGGTCGCCACCCCGTTCTTCGCTCTAGGCCACGGGCGCGGAGGGGAGACGACGGAGGGCATACGGCTCGCCGCCGTAGGCGGGAGGAGGTATTCAACGGCCTGGACTGAAGACTTGCCCCTCCCTCGGCGGCATCCCCGGAGGGCATCGTGTCCGGAGAGGCGACGGCGAGGCCGCGCCCCGCCCCACCGGCAGGAAAAGGAGTACGGGACAAGCCCGGGGGGAAGACAGGGAGCGGGCGACTACCAGCGGCAGCGGGCCGCCAGCAGGGCGTGGAGGGCGGCCACGGTGGGCACGGGCACGCCCAGGGCGGCCGCCTTGCGGACCACGGCGCCGGTGAGGGCATCCAGCTCGAGCCGCCTTCCGGCCTCCAGATCTTGTAAGGTGGAGGTCTTGATCGGGAGGGCCTGGCGCGCCCAGGCCAGGCCGCGGGCGACCGCCCGCTCGGAGAAGCGGACCCCCGCGGCCACGGCCACGGCCGCGATCTCGCGCATGGCGCGCTCCCCGACGCCCAGCAGGGCCTCATCGGCTCCGATACGATCGAAGGTGCCGCCCACCAGCGCGTTGAGCGTGTTGAACGTGGCGTTCCACGCGAGCTTGGCCCACTTGACGCCCCAGATGTTATCGGAGAGGGTGACTCTTACATCGGCGCGCCGGAACAACGCCTCGATGGCCCGGGCCCGATGGGACACGGATCCATCCGCTTCGCCGAAGGCCACGCTGCCCTCGGCCAGGTGCCGGATCACGCCGGGCGCCTCCACCGCCGCGCTCACGTAGGCCACCCCCGGCAGCACCCGCCCCTCCCCCACCACCGCCCCCAGGGCCGCCTCGTTCTCCACCCCGTTCTGGATCGTGAGCACGGACGTGGATTCGCCCAGGGCGGGGGCCAGGGCGCGGGCGGCCTCTTCCGTGTGGTAGGACTTCACGCAGAAGAGCACCAGGTCCGCCGCGCCGGCCTCCCCGGGGTCTGCCACGGCCCTGGCGGGGACGTGGAAATCCCCCTGCGGGCTCCTGACGCGCAGCCCGTTCCCGCGTATCGCCTCCAGGTGGGCGCCGCGGGCCACGAACGTCGTCTCCACGCCGGCGCGGGCCAGGAGGCCCCCGAAGTACCCTCCCACCGCCCCCGCACCCATCACCAAGACGCGGGGGACCGGAGGCCAGGGGTGGGGGGTCGGGGCAGCGGAGCCTTCAGCCATCAGCCGTCAGCCCCTCAGCCGTCAGCTTCAAGAGGTCCGGGATCAGCAAACAGACGGCCCTCGCCGCGAACAGCCGGCTGAAAACGGGCTCCCGTCCAGGCTGCTCAAAAAGGTCCAGATGCAAGGCGGCGAACGATGCGCCGAGTGAGGCGTACTGGGATGTACGCCGCAGCGAGTGCGCGAGGACGCCAACGCCGCAGATGGGCCTTTTTCAGCAGCCTGCTACGGGGTCCAGCGGAGGTGTGCCTCGATGGTTTGAACGATCATGGGGACCACGGGGGCGGCCTGCCGTCCCAGCCCGTCCAGCACCTCGCGGGTGAGGGCCTCGGTGGAGAGCGGCGGGCCGAGCTGGGCCCGGGCCCTCTCCACCTGCGCGTGGACGGATCGCACGTAGGCCTCGCCCTCGGCCAGATACTTCCGCGCCGCCTCCCCCGTGAGGTGGTAGGGCTCGTGGCCGAGCAGCAGGTGGTCTACGTCTTTCACGGCCATCAGTCGGCGCAGGGATGCCAGGACGGCCGGGACATCGTTGTACAGGGGCAGGCCCCCCACGGGCTGCGGGGCGTCCTGCGCGATGAGGGCGCGCTCCTCGGGGCAGTGCAGCGCGATGTGCCCCGGCGAGTGGCCGGGGGTGAAGACGACCTCCAGGGTGAGGCCGCCCACGTCCACCCGGTCGCCGTCCTGCAGGGCCCGATCGAACCGGATGGGCTCGCCGAACAGCACCTCCCCGTTGGGCAGGGGCCGCTCGCGGAGCTGCAGCGCGTAGTCCTCGGCCCAGCGGCGGGCCGCCGGGTGACAGGCGAAGGGCAGGTAGTACCGGGTCTTCAGCGCCCCGTTTCCGCCCACGTGGTCCGCGTGCTCGTGGGTGCTGATGGCCAGGGAGAGCGTCTCGGGCAGCACGCCGGCCGCCGCCAGCTCCTTCACCAGGATATCGTGGGCCGGCGCCACGCCGGCGTCCACCAGCGTGGGGCGCGAGCCCTTCATCAGGTAGGCCTGGACGAACCGCTCGATACGCACCCCCGGCTTGGGCTCCATGACGAACGGCAGCCGGAACGCTACGATCCGGTCGGTGATCTTCTCCGGCATCCGCCCCTCCCTCCGCGGCGCCCGCCCAGTTCTGCCACAACCCGTTTCGGGGCAGGCTGCTCAAAAGGGCCCAGGTGCAAGGCGGCACGGAGCGCGAGGAGTGAGGCGTACGCGGTCGGTACGCCGCAGCGACGAGCGGCCGGGCCAACGCCGCAGATGGGCCGTTTTCAGCGGCCTGCTACGCCTTTTGGCGGGCCCAGAGGACGTTATAGCCCTCCACGAAGGCGTTCACCGAGGCCACGATGATGTCCGGCGAGGTGCCGGTGGCCACCACCCGGTTGTTCCGGGCGTCTTTCAGGACCATGGTGACCTCCACCGACGCGTCCGTGCCGGGCGAATTGATCTCCACCTGGAAGTCGATGAGGTCGAAGAAGAGCTTCTTGCGGCTCTCGGCGGCGGCCTTGAGGGCGTTCACGATGGCGTCCACCGGGCCCACGCCCACGGCCGCCATCTCCACCGCCTTCCCGTCCAGCTCGATCCACACCCGGCCCTCGGCCTGCCCGTGCAGCGAGGTGGAGATGGTGAAGTTCTTCACGGTCAGGACGCCCGGCGAGTCGGAGAGGCCCTTGAGCACGTTCTCCACGATATACTGCAGGTCCGCCTTGGTGAGGACCTTCCCCTTCTTGGTGAACTCCGAGGCCAGGGCGGCCACGCGCTTGGCGTACTCGGGCGTGAGCCGCACCCCCAGTTCCTCACGCACCATGTCCGCCACTTCCCGCCGGGAGGTCTCCCGGGCGGTGAGCCGCTTGGCGCCCTCCTTGGCCCCGGCGGCGCGGATCTCGTACAGCCGCAGCTTGAGGAACTTGTCCACCTCGGCGGTGCTGGGTTCGATGGAGGCGGGGGACGGCAGCACCTTGAGGGCCGCCCGCGGGTCCTTCAACCCGTTGCCCGTGGTCACGCACACCACCACCTCGTCGGGCCGGACGCGGGCCGTCTTCACCAGGTTCCCCAAGGCGGCGATGGGGATGGCCCCCGCCGGCTCCACGAAGATGGATTCCAGGCGGGCCAGCTCCTGCTGCGCCTCCAGGATCTCGGCGTCGGTGAGGATCACGCCGCAGCCGCCGGACTCGCGCAGGGCGGCCAGGGCCTTCACCCCGTCCGGCGGGTCGCCCGCGGCCACGCCGGTGGCCACCGTCACCGGCTTCTCCACCGGCACCACGTCCTCACGCCCCTGGTTGAAGGCCGAGATGATGGGACAGCAGCCGTCGGGCTGGACGCCGATCATGCGGGGGAGCCGTTCCATCAGGCCCAGCTCGTAGAACTCCTTGAACCCCTTCCAGATGGCCGCCAGGTTGGTGCCGGCCCCCACCGGGACGATGACCGCGGCGGGCGCCTGCCAGTCCAGCTGCTCGATGATCTCGAAGGCCTGCGACTTCTGCCCCTCCACCCGGAAGGCGTAGTCCCCCGCCAGGTAGAAGCCGTGGCGCTCCGCCATGGCCTCGGTGAGCCGGGCCGCGTCCGTGTAGGTGCCTCGCACCTGCAGGAGCCGCGCCCCGTAGGAGAGGGCCTGGGCCAGCTTGCCGATGGCCGTGCCCTCGGGCACCAGCACGTAGCAGGGCAGCCCCGCGCTGGACGAATAGGCCGATACCGAAGCGGCCATGTTCCCCGTGGACGCCACGGCGATGGCCTGGGCCCCCTGCTCCTTCGCCTTGGTGATCTCCACCAGCGTGCCCCGGTCCTTGAAGACGCCGGTGGGGTTCGCCCCCTCGTTCTTGATGAACAGGTGCCGGAGGCCGTACCGCTCGGCCAGGCGGTGGGTCGGGTACAGGGGAGTTCCCCCCTCGTCCAGCGACACCACCATGTCCAGGTTGAGGATGGGATAGAAGTCCAGGTACTTGAGGGCCTTGATGGGGGACCGCTTCAGCGAGTACCGGTTCAGGCGGGCCTTGATGTAGCCGTAGTCGTAGGTGACCTGGAGCGGCTTCCCGCACGAGGGGCACCGGGTGCTCGATTCCTCCTCGCGCACCAGCCGCTTGCACCCGATGCAGTGCAGCTCGTAGAACGAGTTGCCGTTCTTGCGCCCGCGCCCCGCCATGGACCTCCCCGCGTCCCGAGAAACGGCGCGATGGTACCCCCGCCCCCCCACCCTGTCAAGAATCGGGGGCGCGCCCGGATGCCCCCCTCAACCCCGGAGGCGATCCGGCCACGGGAGCCAAGTGGCAACGCCCCTACTTCTTGCGGCGGCCGGGGGCCAGGCGCTGGAAGAGGCGGGTGTGGTCTTCGGCGCCGCGGCGGGCCTTCATGGCCCTGAGGAAGGGCTTGTAGGTCTCGGCGGAGAGGGGGGTGGCCACCTTCAGGTCCTTGGCCAGTTTCAGGGCCAGGCCGAGGTCCTTGTCGAAGAGGGCCACGTCGGCGCCGGAGTTGAAGGTGCCGGGGATGATGTAGCGCGGGAAACGCACCTCGGTGGCGTAGCTGCGGGCGTTGCCCGACTGGAGCACGTCGATGACCTGTTTCAGGGTGAAGCCCCATTTCAGCCCCAGCTGGGCGGCCTCACAGGTGGCCAGGAACACGGTCATGGAACACATGTTGTGCAGGAGCTTCATGGCGTGGCCGGAGCCATGGCCCCCCAGGTAATAGATGTCCTTCCCCACCGCCTCGAGGATCGGATGGCACGTGTTGTAGACGGCTTCGTCCCCGCCCACCATGAGGGTCAGGGTCCCCGCCCTGGCCCCGGCCACCCCGCCGCTCATGGCCGCATCCAGCAGGTTCACCTGCTGGCCCTTCAATGCCTTGGCCACCTTCTTGGTGGATGACGGGTCCGCGGTGGTGTGGTCGATGATCACGGTGCCGGGCCGCAGGTGCGGCCCCAACCCGTCCTTGCCCAGCAGGATCGCCTCCACCTCTTTCGACGACGGCAACACCGTAAGGACGATGTGACAGCTCTTGGCCATGTCCGCCAGGTTGCGCGCGGGCGCGATGCCGTCGTGCCCCTCGAACTGCTCTCGGGCCTTGGGGTTCGCGTCCCACACCACCACCCCGTAGCCGGCCCGCTGCAGGTTCAACGCCATGGGCGCCCCCATGCGCCCCACCCCCACCACCCCGATCGGTCCCTTCATGCCTCACCCCCCACGCCCGGCTCCAGAAGACTTCGGCGCCGGCGATCGCCGCGGCGCGCCCTCACGTTCGTGAGCCGGCGCCGCCTACCAGTCTTTCCCCCAGGAGCGGTAGCGCTCCCGTACCCTCAAAATGTGCACCAGCGCCATCCCGGCCAGAAACCCCCCGATGTGCGCGAAGAACGCCACCCCGCCTCCCCCGTGGGCGGGCATCAGGAACGCATTGAAGAACTGCACGAAGATCCAAAAACCGAGGACGATGACGGCGGGGACCTCCATGAGTTGCATGAAGAAGCCCAGCGGGACCAGCGCCAGGATGCGGGCGCGCGGGTAGAGCAGCAGGTAGCCCCCCAGGACCCCGGAGATGGCCCCGCTGGCCCCCACCATGGGCACGCGGGAGGTGGGGTCCATGGCCACCTGGGCCGCGGCGGCCGTCACCCCCGAGAGGAGGTAGAACACCAGAAACCGGGCCCGGCCCATCACGTCTTCCACGTTGTCCCCGAAGAGCCAGAGGTACCACATGTTGCCCAGGATG
>DASPOZ010000433.1:0-4557 GCA_035625755.1 Candidatus Sulfotelmatobacter sp. | reverse complement strand
GCCCGGGTGGACCTGGAGCACCCCGCCTCCACGGTGTACGTGGAGATCCTGCCCAGGGAGGCCCTCTGCTACGTGGACCGCGCGGCCGGCCCCGGCGGCCTGCCGGTGGGCTCCAGCGGCACCGTCACGGCCCTCCTCTCCGGCGGGATCGATTCCCCGGTGGCCGCGTTCCGGATGCTCAAGCGGGGCGCCCGCGTGCACTTCGTCCACTTCAGCGGGCAGCCGTTCCACGACACGCGCTCGGTGGAAAAGGCGGGGGAGCTGGCAGCCGTCCTGGCCACGTACCAGGGGCCGTCCCGCCTGGCGGTGGTGCCCTTCGGGGAGATCCAGCGGGACGTGGTGCTGGCCGTGCCCGCGGCCCTGCGCGTCCTCGTGTACCGGCGGCTCATGATGCGCATCGCCGGCTGCCTGGCTGCGGCGGCCCGGGCGAAGGCCCTGGTCAGCGGCGAATCGCTGGGCCAGGTGGCCTCCCAGACGCTGGAGAACCTGGCCGTGGTGGAGGCCGCGTCGCCGCTGCCGCTGCTCCGGCCCCTCATCGGCATGGACAAGGTGGAGATCATCGCGCAGGCCCGCGCCATCGGGACGTACGACATCTCCATCGAGCCGGACCAGGACTGCTGCCGGCTCTTCGTGCCGAAGCACCCGGCCACGCGGGCCACCGCGGAAGAGGTGGCCGCGGCCGAGAAGGGGCTGGATGTGGAGGCCCTGGTGCGGCGCGGCGTGGAGGGGGCCCAGGAGCGCAAGATCGCCGTGCCCCGGATCACGCCGCGCCAGGCCGAAACCATCGGCGATTGAGGATCGGCGATTGAGGATTGCGGATTGCCGAGGGAGGGAAGGGGGGTGGCCGCGGCGGCGGTTCCTGGCGGCCGCGGCGGCCGCCGCGGGCGGCCTGGCCGTTCCACGCGGCGCCCCGGCGGCCGTCCCGGCGCCCACCGAGCCGCGGGAGGGCCACCTGCGAAACCTCCGCCGCCTCACCGCCGGCGGGCAGAACGCCGAGGCCTACTTTTCGGCGGACGGGACGCGCCTCATCTTCCAGTCCACCCGCGACGGCCGGGCCTGCGACCAGATGTACACCATGCGGGCGGACGGATCGGACGTGCGCCTGGTGAGCACGGGGCAGGGGGCCACCACCTGCGGCTACTTCTTCCCCGACCGGCCGCGCCTCCTCTACGCCTCCACCCACCTGGGCGGCGCCGCCTGCCCGCCGCGGGCCGACCGCTCCGCGGGCTACGCCTGGAACCTGCACCCGGACTACGAGATCTTCTCGGCGGACCTGGACGGCGGGAACCTCATCCGCCTCACGCACAACCCCGGGTACGATGCCGAGGCCGCCGTCTCGCCCGACGGCCGGCACATCGTGTTCACCTCGCTCCGCGAGGGGGACCTGGACCTCTACATGATGGACGCCGACGGCGCCAACGTGCGCCGCCTCACCACCGAGTACGGGTACGACGGGGGCCCCTTCTTCTCCTGGAGCGGCCGCCACATCGTGTACCGGGCCTTCCATCCCCGCACCGAGGCGGAGCGGGCGCGGTACGCGGCGGACTTGGCCGTGAACCTGTTCCGCCCCACCTGGCTCGAGCTGTTCCTCATGAACGCGGATGGCACGGGGGCGCGCCAGGTCACCGGGCTGCGCGCGGCCAGCTTCGCGCCCTTCCTGCACCCGGACGATGGGCGCATCATCTTCTCCTCGAACGTGCACGATCCCAGCGGGCGGTCCTTCGCGCTCCACCTGGTCAAGAGCGACGGGACCGGGTTGGAGCGCATCACCTTCGCCGGCACCTTCGCCAGCTTCCCCATGTTCTCGGCCGACGGGCGGCGCCTGGTCTTCGCCTCGAACCGGGACGCGGCCGGCCCCCACGAGTTCAACATCTTCCTGGCCGACTGGGTGGATTGATGGGCCGTGACGGCGGCCGGCGTCCTCGTCCCGGCGACCCGCGCCCAGGCCGGGGCCGACCCTCCAGGGGGCGATGGGCCGGCCCATGCTGAGATGGTGGGGGCGCGTCGCGATGCTGGGGGCCGGCGTCGGCCTCACCGCCTGGATCCTCTGGGCGGTGGGATGGCCGGCCATCGCGGCGAACGTATCGGCCATCGGCCCCTGGTTCTTCGCCCTGGTGGGCCTCTACCTGTTCGCGCAGCTCGCCTTCATGACCGGGTGGTGGGTGGTGTTCCATCCCCGGCAGCGATGCTCGCGCTTCCTCCCGCTGTTCGGTGTGTACCTGGCCGGGGACTCGGTCAACTACCTGGTCCCCTCGGGCAACATGGCGGGCGAGCCGGTGAAGGCGCACCTCGTCCGGCACGTCGTGGGGCTCGGGCACGCGGTCACGTCCATCACCGTGCACAAGCATGCGGAGCTGGTGGCGCAGTGGATGTTCCTGGTGGCGGGCACGGCCATCTGCCTCTGGCACTTCCATCTGCCCACGCCGGTGATGCTGGCCGTGGGGGGGATCCTGGTTTTCCTGGGGGGGAGCCTCCTGGCGTTGAGCTGGGCCCTCCGGCGGGGGGGGCTCACGGCGCTCCTCCAGCGGGTGGCCGCCTGGAGGCCCGTGGCGGCGCTGCTGCGGCGCCACCGGGCCTCCCTGGAAGCCCTGGACGCCCGCATCGCGACCTTCTACCGGGCGCGCGGCCGATGGTTCGCCGCCGCCACGGCGTGGTGCCTGCTCGGCTGGTGCGGGGGACTCCTGGAATCCTATCTGATCCTGCGCTTCCTGGCGCCGGGGGCGGGGTGGCCCACGGCGGTGGCCGTGGAGACGCTGGCCATGACGCTCAACAGCGTGATCGCCTTCATCCCCGGGAGGCTGGGAAGCGCCGAGGGGGTTCGCGTGGGGGTCTGCATGTTGTTGGGGCTCCCCGCCGCCCTGGGGGTCACCTACGGGCTCGTCCGCCGGGGACGGGAGCTGATCTGGATCCTGCCGGGCATCGTGGTGCTGCTGCGGTGGCACGCCGGCCGGCTCCTGGGCTTGGGATTCCTGGCCTCGCCCGGCCGGGACACGCCGGCCTGAGCGGGATCGGCGGCAGCGGAACCGCATGGCCCCCACGGATGCCGCCTCGCGACGCGCCGTGCTGTTCGACTTCGGGGGGACCCTCGACGCGGACGGGGTTCCGTGGAAGGAGCGCTTCTTCCGCCTGTTCCAGGCCGAGGGGATTCGCTGTGGGGCCGACGCGTTCGACCCGGCCTTCTATCACGCCGACGATGCGCTGGTGGGCGCCGTGTCCCCCGACCTCTCCTGGCGGGAGACCGTCACCAGGCTCGCCGGAGGCGTGGCGCGGAATCTCGGCTTGCGAGAGGGCCCGCTTAATGAGAGAATAGCAACTTATTTCCTGGCGGAGGCGGGGGAGCGGCTGAAGGCCAGTGCGGCCCTCCTGGCTCTCCTCAGCCGCCGCTATCGCGTCGGGATCGTCTCCAATTTCTACGGGAACCTTGCCGCGGTCTGCCGCGAGGTCGGGCTCGCGCCCTTCCTCTCCGTCGTGGTGGACTCGGCGCAGGCCGGCTGCGCCAAGCCGGACCCGCGGATCTTCCGGATCGCGCTGGAGGCCGTGGGGGCGCCACCCGCGCAGGCGGTCTTCGTGGGCGACTCCATGCGCCGGGACATGGCCGGCGCGCGCCGGGTCGGGATGCCCCACATCTGGTTGCGGGCCCGGGGCTCCAGCGAGGAGGGGCCGTGCTGTCCGGGGGACCCGGTGGTTGGCACGCTGGAGGAGGTGCGGGGGATGTTGTTGTGAGCCGCCGGGCGGCGCTGCAGGGAGGGATCCTCGCCGCCGGCGCGGGCCTCCGCCTCCGGCAGGCGGGCTGGACGATGCCGAAGCCTCTGGTGCCGGTGGCCGGCGCCCCCCTGCTGGAGCACGTCCTCCGGAACTTCATGGCGGCGGGTATTCCCTCGCCGGTTATCATCATCAACGAGGAGGCGCGGGAGTGCGAGCGTTGGGTGCGATCGCGGATCGGCGGCCTCGCCCCGCGGATCATCGTGAAGACCACGGGATCCACGCTGGAAAGCTTCCGTGAGGTATCGGGCCGCCTGGGCCCCGGGGACGCCCTGATCTCCACCGTGGATGCCCTGTGCCCCCCGGAGGCCTTCGTGGGCTTCCTGGACGCCGCCCTCGGCTTCCCGCCCGATGCCACGGTCCTGGCCGTGACGCCCCTGGTGGACGACGAGAAGCCCCTCTGGGTCAGCCGGGATGCATCGGGGCGCATCACGGCGCTGGGCGGCCCCTCGGGGGACACGGTGACGGCGGGGATCTACCTGGTCCCCGAGCGGGTGCGGTCGCTGTCGCCCCCGCCGGACGTGGGCAGCCTGCGGGCCTTCCTGCGCTGGCTGCTGGATCGGGGCGAGCCCATGTACGGCGTGGTCCTGCCGGAGGTCGTGGACGTGGATCGGGCGGAGGACGTGGCGCTGGCCGAGGCGCTGGCGCGCCGGGGTGGCCCGGCGGCGGCGGGGCGCGCGGGAGGGACGCCGTGAGCCCGCGGCAGTGCATCGGCATCTTCCGCGAGCGGGCCCACTCGCCGGGGCGCGAGTTCGACGACGCCGAGATCCTCCGGCTGACGGCGAAGCACCTGGA
>DASPOZ010000432.1:0-12938 GCA_035625755.1 Candidatus Sulfotelmatobacter sp. | reverse complement strand
GGGAAGGGACCCAGGCGCGTCCTGCCCAGGCTGCTCAAAAAGGCCCAGGTGCAAGGCGGCGCGCGAGGCGCCGAGTGAGGCGTACTCCGGGTACGCCGCAGCGAGCGCGCGAGCGCGCCAACGCCGCAGATGGGCCTTTTTCAGCAGCCTGTTACGAGGCCAGGTTGGCGATGAGGCGGATGGCCCGCGCCATGTCCTCGGCCACGCGGCCGGGGCGGGCGGCGGGATAGATGATGGGGTACACGCCCAGGTCCAGGTAGGCCTGCAACTGTTGCCGCACCCTCCCGCGGTCTCCCGTTAGGCTCACCGACTCCAGGAGTTCCCGCGAGACGAGGTCCACCGCCCGTTGCTGCTGTCGGGCGTGCCAGGCGGCGCCGATCTCCTTCGCCAGCGGCCCGAACCCCGCGGCCTCCAGCATGTGATGGTAGGTGGGGGCCGCGGCGTAGAAGGCCACGGTCTTGCGGGCCGCGTCCACGGCCTCCGGGTCGCCCGGCTCCACGCACGTCACCGCGAGGCTGGCCAGGGTCACCCGACCGGGGTCACGCCCGGCACGGCCGGCCCCCTCGGCGATCTGCGCACGTGCCTGAGCCACGTAGGCGATGGGCAGCAGGTTGTAGATCACGCCGTCGGCCACCTCGCCCCCCAGGGCCGTCATCTTGGGGTTCAGGGCCGCGATCCATACGGGCACCTCCGCCCGGATGGGCCGCTCGCGTAGCTGGAAGGCCCGCACCTGGAAGAGCTCCCCCTGGAAGCTGAAGCGCCCGCCGCCCAGCAATCCGCGCACGATGGCCACGGTCTCGCGCACCCGGGTCAGCGGCCGCACGATGGGGATGCCGTGGCCCAGGGGGATGAATCCGGGGCCGCCGGTCCCCAGCCCCACCACGGCCCGCCCCCCGCTGTACCGGTCCAGCGCGGCCGCCTCCATGGCCATGAGGGTGGGCGTGCGCGTGTACACGCTGATGATGGCCGTGCCCAGGCGGATCCGCCGCGTGGCCTGCGCGGCCAGGGCCAGCACCGAGAAGGCATCCTTCCCCGATTCCTCCGTGGGAAGGAATCCGTCGTACCCCAGTTCCTCGGCCAGGCGGGCGTAGGCCAGGATCTCTTCGATGGCCAGCTCGCCCGTCTGGACCGTCACCCCCATCGGCCGCACGGCGGCCTCCATTGACGATTGTCGATTGACGATTGCCAATTGCCGATTTGCCGGACGATGGCCCCTACCCCATATCAATCGTCAATCGAGCAACGTCAATCGACAATCCGGAAATCAGCGGGCGGCGGCCGGCGCGGCCACGCCCGCCTCGACCTTGGCCGCGAACTCGTCCACGGTGAGCACCCAGCCCAGGCAGCGCTTCACGTTCTCGAGGCCGAGGACGTGCAGGTCGTCTCCGTACATGCTGGCCACGCAATCGGAGATCACCACCACCTGGAAGTCCTTGTTGAACGCCGTGAAGGCCGTGTTCAGCACGCAGGTGTTCGTGTTGATCCCCATGAGCACGGCGGTGCGCACGGCGTGCGTGCGCAGGAGCATCTCCAGGTCGGTGCCCATGAAGCAGTCCAGCCGTTTCTTGTTGTCGATCACATAGTCTCCGGCTCGGTAGAGGGAGGGGATGATCTCGGTGCCGGGCGAGCCCATGATGTTGTGGTCGTTCACGGTGCTGCGGCGGCCCAGCGTGAGGCGATTCTCCTCGTCGGTGATCTCGTGCAGGGCGCGCCAGAAGGGATTCACCATCCCCTCGCTGCCCAGGCCGGGGATCCTCCGGTACACCAGCTTCACGTGGATGATGGGGATGCCCTTGCCCCGGGCGAAGTGCAGGCACCGCTCGGCGGCGGCGATGACGCGCCGGCAGTCCTCCGGCATGGCCGGCATGGTGGCCACGTCCGGATCCAGGTGGCCGCGGTGCATGTCCACCGTCACGATGGCGGTGCGCTTCGGATCGATAGTCAGGTCGCTCTGCAGGCGGTTCACCATCGAGGATCGATCGAGGATCTCCACCGTCGCCATGATTCGTCCTCCTCTTGCCCATGCGGCCCCGCCACTCTAGGCAACGCCTCGGGCTCCCGTCAAGGCTTCTCGCGCCGCGGCCGCGCCAGGCGAGACGGCGTCCCCACGACCTGCGCTGGCCCGGGGAGGGCCACGCCCCTTGCGCCACACCGGCGCCCTTTGCTAGCGTGGGCCGCACCACGCTGGGAGGGGAGGCAGAGATGCGGATACACGAGGGACAGGTGGGGCGCGTGTTCGCGCTGAAGCTGGAGCCGGGGGATCACCTGATCGCCGATCTGGCCCGCTTCGCTGAAGAGCGGCAAATCGGCACCGCGCTGGTGCTCTTTCAGGGCGCCACCGGCGACGCGCAGATGGTCCTGGGATTCCGGCCCCACTCCCCCGTGGCGCGGGACTTCGACCGCATCTCCTCCTCGGAGCACCGCGAGGTGATCGGCCTGGGAAGCATCACCCGGGCCGACGGCAAGCCGAAGGTGCACCTGCACGCGGGCACCGGCCGGGGGCGCGAGGTCTTCATCGCCCACATCGAGGAGGCGCTGACCTTCGGCATGGAGGCCTTCGTGGTGGAACTCCTGGGCGCCGACCTCTCCTCCGCCTCACTGCTCTAGCAGGCTGCTGAAAAAGGCCCGACATTTCTCCCCGCCGCCTCTGCGGCAGCGGGCGGGGCGTTGGCGCGCTCGGGCGCTCGCTGCGGCGTACCCGGCGTACGCCTCACTCGGCCCTTCGCGCGCCGCCTTGCATCTGGACCTTTTTGAGCAGCCTGCACCGAGTCTCCACCCTCCTCCCATTCCGCAATCCGCATTCCGCATTCCGCAATGGCGGGCGGTCACGCCCGCCGCGCCACCACCGCATTCCCCTTTACCGCCAGCCGGGTCCTGAGGGGGGCGCACAGCCGCCGCATCCGGGCCACCGCCTCGTCGAAGCCTTTGGAATGAGGCGGGAGCGGCTCGGGCTGGCCGGCGGCATTGATCCGCGCCGGGTGGAAGGCGAGACCGGCGACGCCGGCGCGGTCCAGCCGGGCCAAGACCAGCATGGTTTCGCGCGTGGCGGGACCGAGGAAGGGCGGCGGCAGATCGAAGACGAAGTTCCCCAGGCTGAAGCACGCGGCCCGCCGCCCCGCCACCTGGATCCCCTGGAGGACGTGCGGGTGGTGGCCGAGAACCAGGTGCGCCCCGGCCCGCAGGGCGGTCCGCGCGATGGCCCGCTGCGATACCGTGAGGGCGCGGCTCTGGCTCAGGCCCCAGTGGCAGCAGAGCACCACCACGTCGGCCGCCCGCCGGGCCGCCCGCAGGCTCTCCGCCAGGCGCTCCAGGTCGTCCGGGTTCACCCCCTGCGGGCCGTAGAGGGCGTCCCGGCGGATGGCGGCGATACCGGGCTTCGACGGATGGGCGGCGTATCCCAGGTAGGTCTCCGAGGCGCAGGCGAGGAAGCCCACCCGCAGCCGGCGCCGCTCCACCACGGCGGGGCGCCACGCCGCGGCATCGTCCGCCCCCGCCCCGCAGCAGGCGATGCCGTGCCGCCCCAGGCGCTCGATGGTCTCCAGCAGCGCCTCGGGGCCGTAGTCCATGGTGTGGTTGTTGGCCAGGGACACCACGTCGAAGCCGGCGGCCACGAAGCCGGCGATCATCTCGGGGCTGGAGTGCAGGACCTCGTGCTTGGCGTGCTGCGGCAGGCCCCGGTTCGAGAGCGGCACCTCGCAGTTGGCGACCCGAAGGTCCGCCCCCCGCAGGAGCGGCGCCATGCGCGCGAAGGCGGCGGACGGGTCCTCGCGGGCCAGCACCACGTCCCCCACCGCCGCCACCGCGATCCCGCCCGGCGGCCCTGCGCCCACCCCTCGCCCGCGGCCGTCCGCCATCGGCGTCAGGGCGTGAGCAGGATCTTGCCGTAGGAGGCGCGGCTGGCCAGGAACCGATGCGCCTCGGCCGCCTCGCGCAGGGGCAGCGTGCGGCCGATCACCGTGCGGATCTTCCCCTCCGCCAGCAGGCGCAGCAGCTCCTCGCATCCGGGGCGCAGGAAGTCGGGGCGGCGGGCCCGGATCCCGCCCACGCTGAGCCCGGCCACGGTTTTGCTCATCCCCTGAAGGGCCGTCTCGTCCACCGCCCGCGGCCGGCCGGAGCTGTTCCCGAAAATCACCAGGCGGCCCATCAGGCCCAGGGCCTGGAGGCTCTTCTCGAAGACCTCGCCGCCCACGGAGTCGAGGACCAGGTCCACGCCCCGCCCGCCGGTGCGCCGTTTGATTTCCTCGGCGATGTCCTGCGTGACGTAGTTTATGGTCTCGTCCGCCCCCAGGGCCTTCACCCGGGCCAACTTCTCGTCGCTGCCGGCGCAGGCGAAGACACGCGCGCCCCAGAGCTTCGCCAGTTGCACGGCGGCCGTGCCCACCCCCCCGCCGGCCGCATGCACCATCACCGATTCCCCGGCGGCCAGCCGCCCCTGCGTCTTCAGCGCGTGGTACGCCGTGTTGAACACCAGCAGGAAGGCCGCAGCGGCATCGAAGGGGACGCCGGCCGGCAGCAGGTACGTGAGCGCCTCGGAGGCCACCACGCGCTCGGCGTAGGCGCCGGCGGGGAACGCCACCACGCGGTCCCCGGGGGCCACCCGCCGCACCCCGCCGCCCACCGCCAGTACGGTCCCGGCCGCCTCCAGGCCGGGAATGAAGGGCGGCGGCGCGGCCGAGATGTGCCCGCCCTCCCGCGCCTTCAGGTCGGCGAAGTTGACGCCGATGCCCTCCGCCCGAACGAGCACCTGCCCCTCGCCCGGGCTGGGGTCCGGCAGGTCCACGTATCCCAGTACCTCCGGCCCCCCGAACTTCGTCACCTGCACCGCCTTCATCGTCTACTCCCTTCACTCGCGCCCACTCGATGGGCTTCCGGCATATTTACTTCGGGCAGGCTGCTCAAAAAGGTCCAGATGCAAGGCGGCGCGCGAGGCCGGGGTACCCACCGAAGGTGGGTCGGAGGCGTACTCCTGGTACGCCGCAGCGAGCGCGCGAGCGGGCAAACGCCCCACCCGCTGCCGCCGAGGCAGCGGGGAGAGATGTCGGGCCTTTTTCAGCAGCCTGCTACATCATCACCTTGCCGCCGTTCACATCCAGCGTGATCCCCGTGATATACGCCGCATCGTCCGAGGCCAGGAAGGCCACGGCCGCCGCGCTATCCTCCGGCAGGCCCAGGCGGCCGAGGGGGACCAGGGAGGCGATACGCGCCTGGTCCTCGGGCGTCCGGGCCCGGCGAACCCGCTCGGTGAGCGTGGTGCCCGGGGCGACGGCGTTCACCGTGATGCCGTACTGGCCCACCTCGTACGCCAGGTGGCGGGTGAATCCCAGGATGCCCGCCTTCGCCGCGGCGTAGTGCGTGGCGGAGAAGTTGGTGAGGCTGCGGGCCGCCGGGGACGAGAGGCTCACGATCCGCCCTCCCCGCCGCGCGATCATCCCCGGCAGGACGGCCCGGGAACAGAGGTAGGCGCTCTTCAGGTTCAACGCGAGGATGGCGTCCCACTCCTCCTCCTCGACCTCCAGGAGCGTCCTGAGCTTCGGGAAGCCGCCCGCATTGTTCACCAGGATGTCCGGCTCGCCGAGCCGGCGCCCCACCTCATCCACCATGGCCCGCACCGATGCCCGATCCGTCACGTCCGTCCGCACGGCGACGGCCCGCGATCCCGCCGCCTGGATCTCCCGCGCCACCCCATCCGCCAGGCCCCCCTCCACGTCCACCACGGCCACGGCGGCGCCCTCCGCCGCCAGGCGCCGGGCGATGGCCTCCCCCAGCCCCTGCCCCGCCCCAGTCACCACCGCCACCTTCTTCTTCAACCCTTGCATCCTTATTCCCTTTCCATCCTCACTACTTGCCGATCCCACGCGCCGCGCACCCCGCTCCGCCCGCGACCCAGGCCCCCCGCCACCGCCGCGCCAAACGAAAACCCGGCAGGCCGAACCCCGCCACCGAGGCGGGGGCCGGCCGGCCGGGCTCCGGCGGCGCGGCGCACGGCGTCCGCCCGGGATGTAGCAGCCTGCGGGAAACTCCACTTCGGACAGGCTGCTCAAAAAAGCCCAGATGCAAGGCGGCGCGCGAAGGGCCGAGTGAGGCGTACGCCGGATACGCCGCAGCGAGCGCCCGAGCGCGCCAACGCCGCAGATGGGCCTTTTTCAGCAGCCTGCTACGCGAAGTGCGGCATCACGTCCCGCGCGAAGCGCTCCATGGACTTGAGGGTGTCCTTGT
Source organism: Candidatus Sulfotelmatobacter sp. (assembly GCA_035625755.1). GTDB lineage: Bacteria > Methylomirabilota > Methylomirabilia > Methylomirabilales > DASPOZ01 > DASPOZ01. The sequence goes on along the minus strand of DASPOZ010000432.1, from coordinate 6,722 downwards.
GGTTCAGGCCGCCGAAGTTGAAGTAGAGGATGACTTCCTCGATGCCGGCCTCCTCGCACTTCTTGAGGGTGGCAATGCAGGTCTCGGGGTCCCCGGTGACGATGCTGCGCTCGCCCAGCTCCTCGGACTTCATGGCCTTGATCTTCTCCGCGATCTCCACGAAGTAGGCGATGTGCGGGGGGGCCTTGGCCCGGTCCTGTGGGACGGCCGGGAGGAAGCAGTTCAAGTAGTAGAGGAGGCGCTCCTTGGTGCGCAGCAGGTCGTCCTGGTTGTAGACGACGTTGCAGAAGTAGGAGCACTTGGACCGCATCTCGGCGTGGCCGTGGGCGGCGGCCAGTTCCCCGTACGTCTTCACGGCCGCCTGCACGCTGCCGAACATCATGGCGGCGGCGAATGGGGCGAACAGGGTGAAGAGGCCCTGTTGGGCCGCCAGCTCCACCGTGGGCCGGCTGAAGCAGGCCACGTAGATGGGCGGGTGCGGTTTCTGCACGGGGCGCGGCAGGCACGAGACGGGCTCGGGGATGTTGTAATACCGCCCCCGGTAGGTGAACTCCGGCTCCGTCCAGGCCTTGCGGACGATCTCCAGGCCCTCCACGAACCGGTCCCGGCTCTCGGCGAAGGGCACCTCGAAGGCGTCGTACTCGCGCTTGTCGTAGCCCCGCCCCGCGGAGAAGACGGCGCGCCCGTCGCTCAGCACGTCCAGGAGGGCGAACTCCTCGGCCGCCCGCACCGGGTGGTTGCAGGGCAGCAGCACCGTGGCCGGGCCCAGCTTGACCCGCCGCGTCTTCGCGGCCACGTGCGCCAGGGCCACGGCGGGGATGGCCAGGCAGCCGAACAGGCCGAAGTGGTGCTCGGGCAGCCACACCGAGTTGAAGCCCAGCTCCTCGGCTGCCAGGCATTCCTCGAGGACCTCCCGGATCAATTGCGCCGCGTCCCGGCGGTTGGCGCCGTACCCCGGTGGGTTGTCCGTGAGCGTGAAGTAGCCGAACTTCATGGCCATGCGCCCTTCTCCTCGGGCCTCCCGGCCCTCCGCGGGCCGCTCCAGGGCGCCACGGATTGGGCGGTCAGTCTATCCAGAGCCGGACGCAAGTGTCAAGAGACCTTGCCCGTCGCTGAGGACGGGGGCGCGCGGCTTCACGCCGTGCGCTCTTACCGGCCGCGGCCGGGCCGCGCCCGGCGGAAATGCGCCACGGCCGCAGGGCCGAATCCCCCGCTGGCCGCGTCGGAGCGATGCCGGGCCCGCGCGCTCAGAACGCCATCGGGGGGGCGTCGGCGCGGTCGCGCACCGTCCGGCATCAGGGCCTTCTTCCACGCCCCTGGCGGGTCTACCCGCCTCCGGCAGACTTGAGCGGGCTCTGTAAGGGAGGTTCTGAGGGGGTGTCCGGGAAGGCGCTTGACACCAGGGGAACGGGTTCATAGAGTGAGGCCCACGCACACACAGACCCCAGGGGGGACGCCATGCCACCGAAGGTCCTGGTTTCTCGCCGGTTGCCGCCGGCGGCACTGGAGATCCTCGCGCGCCACTGCGACGTGGACCACAACGAACCCAACCGTCCCCTGCCCCGGGCCGAGTTCCTGGCTCGCCTCCGTGGCTGCCAGGGGCTGGTCTGCCTGCTCACCGATGTGGTGGACGACGAGGTGCTCTCCACCCCCGGCCTCAAGATCGTCAGCAACGTGGCCGTGGGGTTCAACAACATCGACGTGGCCGCGGCCACCAGGCGCCGGGTGCTGGCGACCAACACCCCCGGTGTCCTGGACGACACGACGGCGGACCTGGCGTTCGCCCTGCTCATGGCCACGGCCCGGCGCATCGTGGAGGCGGACCGGTTCCTGCGCTCCGGCCGCTGGCAGGGGTGGGACCTGCTCCAGTTCCTGGGGCACGACATCCACGGGAAGACCCTGGGCATCTGCGGCCTGGGGCGCATCGGGAAGGCCGTGGCCCGGCGGGCCCGCGGGTTCGACATGCGGCTCCTCTACACGGACGTGCAGCGGGCCCCGGAAGCCGTGGAGCGCGAGCTGAACGTCACCTTTGTGGACAAGGACGCGCTGCTCCGCGAGGCGGACTTCGTCACCATCCACGTCCCCCTCTTTCCCGAGACCCGCCACTACATCAGCGACCGGGAGCTGAACCTGATGAAGCCTACGGCCATCCTGGTGAACGCGGCCCGCGGCCCCATCGTGGATGAGGCGGCACTGGCCCGCGCCCTCAAGCAGCAGCGCATCGCCGGGGCGGGATTGGACGTGTACGAAGAGGAGCCCAAGGTGCACCCGGGCCTCCTGGGCCTGGACACCGTGGTGCTGCTACCGCACATCGCCAGCGCCTCCGTCGAGACCCGCACCCGGATGGCCACCATGGCGGCGGAAAACGTGGTGGCCGGCATCGCCGGGCGCCGGCCGCCGAACCTCCTGAACCCCGAAGCCTTCGGCTAAACTCACGGCAGAATCTCTTTGTCCATTCGGCACTTCCGGTGTAGGGGGGCACCTGGTGTGCCCCCGCCTCGGGAGTCGCGGCGGGAGACGAGCTCCCGCCCTACGGCAGAGCGGTTCGTGGTCTCTGGTTTTTGGATCGGCGATGCGGCAGGTCAAGCGCGAAGGAGCGTGGCATGGCTGAGACCGTAGGATTCATCGGGCTGGGGATCATGGGCAAGCCGATGGCGAAGAACCTGCTCAAGGCCGGCCACGGTCTCGTGGTCCACAACCGGAGCCAGGGGGCCGTGCAGGAGCTGGCCGCCCTCGGCGCCAAAGCGGCCGCCTCGCCCCGCGAGGTGGCGCGCCAGACCAAGACCATCATCACCATGCTCCCCAACTCCCCCGACGTGGAGCTGGTGGCCCTGGGCGCCAACGGCCTCATCGAGGCCGCCCAGCCGGACAGCCTCCTGGTGGACATGAGCACCATCTCCCCCATCGTCTCCCAGAAGGTGGCCGCCGCCCTGAAGCCCAAGGGCATAGCCATGCTGGACGCGCCCGTGAGCGGCGGCGAGAAGGGGGCCATCGACGCGGCCCTCTCCATCATGGTGGGCGGCGAGCAGGCCGACTTCGGCCGCGCCCTGCCGCTCTTCCAGGCCATGGGGAAGACCATCACGCACATCGGCCCCATCGGGTCCGGCGGCTTCGTCAAGCTGGCCAATCAGATCATCGTGGCCATCAACCTCACCGCCATCGGCGAGGCCCTCACGCTGGGCACCAGGGCCGGCATCGACCTGGAGCGCATGATCGCCGCCCTCTCCGGCGGCCTGGCCGGCAGCCGCTGCCTGGAGCAGAAGAAGCCCAACTACCTGAGCCACACCTACAACCCCGGCTTCAAGATCGACCTGCACTTCAAGGACCTGGGCCTCATCATGGAGGCCGCGCGGGCCCTGAACGTGCCCCTGCCCACCACCGCCGTGGTGCAGGAACTCTTCACCGCCCTGCGGGTCAAGGGCCGCGGCGGGCTGGATCACTCCGGGGTCATCACCTTGCTGGAGGATCTGGCAAACGTGAGGGTGGGCAAGGCCTGACGAACGTTCCGGCAGGAAGCGGCCGGCCGGGACCTCGGGCCCGCGGGCGCAGGAAACGCCGGCGCACTCTAGCAGGTTGCTGGAAAGCTCTCTTCGCGCAGGCTGCTCAAAAAGGTCCAGATGCAAGGCGGCGCGCGATGGGCCGAGTGAGGCGTACTCCGGGTACGCCGCAGCGAGCGCCCGAGCGCGCCAACGCCGCAGATGGGCCTTTTTCAGCAGCCTGCTACGCGGTCGTGGGCCTGCCGCCGGCCGCGTAGGGCTTGAGCGAGGCGTAGAGGGCCAGGTTGAGGGGCGTGGGGATGCCGGCCTCCCGGCCGTAGCGGACCGCCGTCCCGTTCAACGCCTCGATCTCCAGGCGCCGGCCCGCCGCCAGGTCGTCGTACATGGAGGACCGGGCGTGCGGCTCCAGCTTCGCCGCCTGGCCCAGGATGCCCTCCACCACGCCGGGGGGGAGGGGGACCCCCCGGGCGGCGGCCACCGCCACGATCTCCTCGAGGACGCCCCGGTAGAACGCCCAGGTCTCCGCGCACGCCCGGAGCTCACCCAGGGGCAGGCGCGTGACCGCCGTGAGGCCCCCCTGGGCACAGATGTACGCCCACTTCTCCCACAGCACGCGCACGATCTGGTCCGTCAGCTCGGCGTTGATCTCGGCCCCGCGGCAGGCGGCCAGGACGGCTTCGGCCCGCGCCGTGCGCGCCCCGTGCGCCTCGCCGAAGACGATCTTGCGCGGCCCCGCCGTCTGGCGGATCAGGCCCGGGGCGGCGACGTGGGAGAAGATGAAGGCCGCCCCGGCAAGCACGCGGCCCGGCCCCACTGCGGCCGCGATCCGTTCCGCGCTGTCCACTCCGTTCTGCAGCGTCAAGATGGCGGTCCCCTCCCCCACCATGGGCCGCATGGCCCGGGCCGCCTCGTCCGTATCGTAGGTCTTCACGCCGAACAGGATCAGGTCCACGGGGCCGATGGCCCCCGGGTCCGCAGTGGCGCGCGGGCGCACCGCGAAGCTCCCCACGGCGCTCTCCACCTTCAGGCCGCCCGCCTGGATCGCCCGCAGGTGCTCGCCGCGGGCCAGGCAGAAGACCTCGTGGCCCGCCCGGGCCAGGAGCGCCCCGAAGTACCCGCCGATCCCGCCCGTCCCTACGACGCCGACCTTCACGGCTTTCCCTCAACCCGTCGAACGCCCTCTCAGGCCGGTCAGCGCACTTTGTGATCGATGGCGGGAACGGTCTTCAGGTACTGGGCGATGGCCAGGGCATCGGCCCGCTTCATGTCCTTGTAACCCACCGAACTCCCCCGGATGACTACCTCCATGAGGGAGCCGACCGGCCCCGCGTTGGGCCGCGCCCCGGTCAGCAGGAGGCGGGCGATCTGCTCCTCCGTCCACCGCCCGATCCCGGTGATGGGATGGGGCGTGATGTTGGACGGCGTGGTGTCTTCGGGCCCGGGGCCACCGGCGAGGAACAGTGACAGGTCCTGCGAGCCATCGGGTCGCCGGGGGGTGTGACAGTCCCCGCAATGCGATGGGCCCTTCACCAGATACTCGCCGCGGGCCGGCCCGCCGATGGGCGCCACCTTCGGCGCCTCGGGCACCGGGATGGCCGGCGGCGGCCCCTTGAGCTCCCGCGCCGGCACCCTGTGGCCGACCGGCTTCACGCTCTTCAGGTAGGCCGCCAGGGCGAAGGCCTCGTCGTCCGCCATATGGGACACGTACTCGTAGGGATGGACCGGAAAGAGCCGCGTGCCGTCCGGGCGCTCGCCGCGCCGGATGGCGTTCACCACCTGGACCTCGGTCCAGCCGCCGATGCCGGTTTCCTTGTCCGGGGTGATGTTGCGGGAATAAACCACGCCGAAGGGCCCCGCGAACTTCTGCCCGCCGGCGTTCAGCCCCGGCGCCCCCGGGGGCGTGTGGCACGCGCAACCCCCGGCCGTGGCGAAGACGTACTTCCCCTTGGCCACGAGGTCCTTGACCGCGGGTTTCTGCGCCTGCCCGCCCCAGGCGGGCGGGCCTGCCAGCCCCAGGGCGAGCACGGCACCACAGATGGCCCAGGCGCTTGCTCTCGGCATCGCAGACTCCTGCATGGTGTATGCGGCAGATGATGGGGAAAGGGAAAGTGCCGCGCGCCCCGGCAGATCAGGGCCGGGTGGCCGCACACGTGTAGAGGATGATGCTGCAACAGAAGGCGCCGCGCCGATTCACCGCCTCGAAGTGGTCCAGCCAGCGCTGGGCCGCCGCCTCGTCCATCACGGCCTTGGCCACGGCGCGGTCGGCGCGGTTCTTCAGGAGGTAGCGCCACCCGGGCGCGGCATCCAAATCGGTCGTGTGCAGCAGGTGGGCGCGGAACCGGATGTCCCGCAGCCCGGCCGCCCGGAACACGTCCTGCAGGGCGCGGCCGGCCCCGCCCCGGTATTGCATCTCGCAGCCGAGCTGGATCATCCGCGCGGTCAACTCCGGCTGGTCGCTGTGCAGCGCCATGGCGCAGAGGTCCCACTCCATCGCCCCCACGCGGCCGCCGGGCTTCGTGACGCGCGCCAATTCCTGGAGGCACCGTTCGGTGGGCCCCACATGGATCAGCACCTTGTCGCAGAAGGCGGCGTCGAAGGCGCCGTCCGGGAAGGGGATCTCGCGGATGTCGCCCTCGCGAAACTCCACGTTGGCCGCCCCGCGCCCGCGCGCCCGGCGCCGCGCCTCCTCCACGAAGGCCACGGTGGGGTCGATCCCCGCCACGAACCCGCCCGCGCCCACCCGCTCCAGCAACTGGTCCAGCGCGGTGCCCGGGCCGCACCCGGCCTCCAGGACGCGCCGCCCGGGCCCGAGCCCGAGATCCGAGAGCAGCGCGGCCCGCGCCTCGGCCATCCCCTGGATCTGCTCGAACCCGTCCAGGGTCTGGACGACGCCCCCGGGGTCGGCCGCCTTGTTCATCCGCCCCCACAGGTCTGATTTCCACTCCGCCTTCGAATCCGCGACGGCCATCGCCCCCCTCCGACCCCCAAACACCGGCGTCATATACCATACTCGCCGCGCACATGGAAGCCTGGATCAGGGAAATTCACCGCGAGGGAGGACGGGAACACCGGGCGACATGGAGGACCAGGAGGGCGGCGGAAAGGAACGAGGCGGACGACCGCGCGAGGAAGGCAATGGCCGGGGGGGCCGGGTTCGGCTCAAAGGTCCGCCAGGAAGCCCTCCAGGGCGCGATTGACGGCGGCCGGCCGCTCGCGCATGACGTA
>DASPOZ010000431.1:0-13305 GCA_035625755.1 Candidatus Sulfotelmatobacter sp. | reverse complement strand
TTCGGCGTGGCCGGGGGCGAGATGATCTTCAGCCTGGCGGTGTTCGCCGGCGTGCGGGCCCGTGTCTTCCGCGCCTCCGACGGCGCCTTGATCTACGACAAAGTCATCGCCCAGAGCACGGAGGCCCCCCTCCCGGAAGCGCCGCCCCCGGCCTCCTACACCATGGAACTCCTGACCATGGATGATGGCCGGGTCTTCCGCCATGAAGTGAGCCAGGCCCTGAAGGCCATCGCCCACGCCATCGCCATGGACCCGGACCTCCGCCTGGCGCCCGCCCCCGCCGCCGCCTCCGACCGGCGCTGACCAGCAGGCTGCTCAAAAGGGTCCAGATGCAAGGCGGCGCGCGAAGCGCCGACTGAGGCGTACGCCGGGTACGCCGCAGGGAGCGCGCGAGCGCGCCAACGCGGCAGATGGGCCCTTTTCAGCAGCCTGCTAAACCAACCAGGCGGGCGGTTCTTCCTGCCGCGGCCTCTGCGAGCTGGGAAGGTTCGTGGCGGGCGGCGTGCGGCTCCGGTTGCGCCGGTCCACCAGCACGCGGATGTCCGGCCGGCTGGCGAACACCGGCACGAGGTCTTCATAGAGGTGGGCGCAGTCGCGGCGGATCACCAGGTGGTAGGGACGGGGCGGGACGGCGAGGCTCTTGCGCAGCTCCGGGTAGAGCGGCGGCGTGGCCTCGCCGGAGATCGTGTACCGGCGGTCCACCACCACCCTCAGGTGGGGCCAAGGCTGCAGGAGGCGGCTCACCTCCTCGAACAGGTGGGCGCAGCCGCGGCTGAGCACCAGGTGATACGTCCAGCCGGCCTCCCGTCGGATGTCCCGGAGCGTGGCCGCGGCCCCTGGATCGGATGCCCCGCCCATGACGCCGTCCACCTCGATCGGCATCCTGATCCCCCAGGTCTCTTCCACATCGGCAGGAGACGCGGCGCGCACTCGCACGAGGGCTGCCGGCCTCCGATGACACCTCTGGATAAGTGCTCGCATTTGCAAGGACTGCACCAAGAGTCGCGCCGAATCCACCTTCACTATCCACAGGGCGATTGGGGATTGTAAGTTCATTGAACCATTAGAAAAGGTTCGGGCATACCAAAGTCTACCCATGCCCTCATACCATCGCGAGCGTCCCGTCCGGAGTGGCAACCCGCGGCCCTTTTTGTGAGAGAACGTGTCACCACATGACGTCGCGGTGCACCCCGGAAATCGAGGTGTGTGCCGAGTTGGCGCCCACGGCGCGGGACACTGGGCGGGCCGTCAGGGCTGGGTTTCGTACACGACTGTGCCACCCACCACGGTCATCACCGGGCGGATGAAGCGGATCTCATCTTGGGGAACGGTCAGGTAGTCCTTGTCCAGGACGATGAGGTCGCCGAGGAAGCCGGGGATGAGGGCGCCCCTCTTGTTCTCCTCGAAGGTGAACCAGGCCCCGTTGCGGGTGTAGACGCGGAGTGCCTCCTCCCGGCTGAGCCTCTGGGTGGGCCGCACCACCTCGCCACGCCAATTCTTGCCCGAGACGTACCACCACAGGGACATGAAGGGCCGGAACGGCGTCGCGATGGTGCCGTCCGTACCGCCGGCCATCGGGAGCCCGCTCTCGAGCACGGCCTTCACGGGCGGCGCGTCCTCGGCGCGGGCGCCCCAGTTGCGCCGCATGACGTCGCTGGACACGATCTGCCGATCCTGGATCAGCACCCCCATGCCCAGGCGCTTCATCCGCTCCATGATCTGCGGGGTAATCTGTTCGGCGTGGGCGATGGAGAACCGCAGCCCGTCGATGGGGTGCCGCCGGTGCACCTCCTCCAGCACGTCCAGGATGGCGGTCATGCTCGTCTCGATGGTGGCGTGCAACTGGATGGGAATCTTCCTGTCCGCTGCGGCCTCCGCGATCTTCTGGAAGCGGGCCTTCGTCTCCTGGCTGATGGGGAATTGGACGGGCATCGAGCCGTCCCACAATTCCCACATCACGATCTCGCCCAGGCCGTGCAGGCGCAGCATGTCATCCCCGAAGCCGGCGGGGAGGTGCCGGACCCAGCGGAGGGCGTGTTCCGCGTCGTCGGCGTGGATGTGCAGGCCCATCCGGACCGTCATCTGTTTCCGGCGCCACAATTCGAAGAGGGCCTGGTAGTCCTCGTCGGCCACACCGCCCCCCACCGGCTCGACCACGCCGGTCAGCCCCGCCGCGTTGAAATCTCGCATGGCGAGCCGGAGGCCCTCCGCCTTGTCCTCCAGGCTCGGCTGCGGAAACTTGGTCTCGGCGAACCGCATGCCGGCGAAGCCGCGGATCACGCCGGTGAAGTTGCCCTGGGGATCCTTCTCGATGACCGCTCCTTGGGGGACGGGCGTGGCCCCGGTGATCCCGCTGGCCTTGATGGCCGCGCTATTCATCTGCGCCACATCGTACAGCGCCTGGACGTGCACCGGGTGGTTCGGCGCGATGCGGTCCAGCTCCTCGCGGGTGGGCATGCGCCGTTCGCGGATCTGGCTCCAGTGCCATCCGCCCAGGACCAGGATCCACGTGCCGGGCGGCACCTGCTGCGTGCGGGCCCGGACCGCCTCCAGGATGTCCTGCAGGCTGCGGGCCTCGTCCACGCGAACCTCCCACCTCCATCGGAAGCCCGCCCTCAGCAGGTGGACGTGGGAATCGATGAGGCCGGGCAGCACGGTGCGGCCCCCCGCGTCCACCACGCGGGTGCGGGGCCCGGCCAGTGCGCGGACCTGATCCGTGGTGCCCAGGGCCAGCACCTTGCCGTCCCGGATGGCCACGGCCTGGTAAATGCTGAACCGGTCGTCCCCGGTGACGACCTTGGCGTTCACGATGGCCAGCTCGGGGTAGCTGACGAGGAGAGGCAGCGGCGCCCCCGCCTGCGCCGCGGCGGCGCCCGGCAGGCCCGCCAGCACGCACATAACCACCAGCCCGATCACTCCGTGGAATCGACCGATCATCACCATCCCTCCTCATTCCGCACTCCGCAATCCGCAATCCGCAATGGGGAGGTGGGCCTTTTTCAGCAGCCTGCTAGGGCTGCGCCTCGTACACCACCGTGCCACCCACCACGGTCATCACGGGGCGGATGAAACGGATCTCATCTTCGGGGACGGTCAGGTAGTCCTTGTCCAGGACGATGAGGTCGCCGAGGAAGCCGGGGATGAGGGCGCCCTTCTTGTTCTCCTCGAAGGTGAACCAGGCCCCGTTGCGGGTGTACATGCGCAGGGCCTCTTCCCGGGTGAGCCGTTCCGTGCGATGCACCACCTCGCCGCGCCAGTCCTTTCCCGAGACGAGGGACCAGAGGGCGATGAAGGGACGGAAGGAGACGAAGATGGGCCCGTCCGTGCCCGCGGCCGTGGGGAGGCCGCTCCGCAGCACCGCCTTGAACGGCGGGGCGTCGTGGGCCCGCTCCCCCCACGCGTGCGCGAAGCCCTCGCTGTTCGCCGTATGGCGGACCTGCAGCAGGGCCCCCATCCCCAGGGCCTTCATCCGCTCGATGATCCGGGGCGTGATCTGGTCCGCGTGGATCAGGGCGAACCGCAAGTGGTCCAGCGGCTGGCGCCGTTGGACCTCCTCCATGACATCGAGGAAGGTGTTCATGGTGGTCTCCAGCGTGGCGTGCAACTGGACGGTCATCTTGTTGCGCGCCGCGGCCTCCAGGATCCGCTGGAGCTGCGCCTTGGTTTCCTGGGAGATGGTGAACTGGGCCGGGATGGCGCCGTCCCACATGGGCCACATCACGATCTCGCCCACGCCGTTCAGGCGCAGCATATCGTCCCCGAACCCGGCCGGGATGTGGCGGATCCAGCCGAGCGTATGATCGGGGTCATAGCCGGTGAAGTGCATGCCCATCCGCAGGGTCATCTGGCCGCGGCGCCACAGCTCGAAGAGGGCCTGATAATCGTCATCGCTCACGCCGCCGCCGACACCTTCGATGACGCTGGTGAGCCCCGAGGCGTTGAAATCGCGCATGGCCAGGCGGAGGCCCTCCACTTTTTCCTCCAGCGTGGGCTGCGGAAACTTGGTCTCGGCGAACCGCATCCCCATGAAACCGCGGATCACCCCGGTGAAGTTGCCCTGCGCGTCCTTTTCCAGCACGGCCCCCGGCGGGGCCTGGGTGGCCCCGGTGATGCCGCTGGCCTTGATGGCTGCGGCGTTCATCTGGGCCACGTCGTACCCCGACTGCACGTGCACCGGATGGTTGGGGGCCACGGCGTCCAGCTCCGCCCGGGTGGGCATGCGCCGTTCCTTGAGCTGGGTGTGATGCCATCCACCCAGGACGAGGATCCAGGTGCCGGGGGGGACCCGTTGGGTCCGGGCCTTCACCGCGGCCAGGATATCAGCCAGGCTCTGCGCCTCGTCGGCCCGCACCTCCCACTTCCAGCGGAAGCCGGCCCGGAAGAGGTGCACGTGTGAGTCATTGAGGCCGGGCAGCACGGTGCGGCCCCCCGCGTCCACCACGCGGGTGCGGGGCCCGGCCAGGGCGCGGACCTGATCCGTGGTGCCCAGGGCCAGCACCTTGCCGTCCCGGATGGCCACGGCCTGGTGGATGCTGAACCGGTCGTCCCCGGTGACGACCTTGGCGTTCACGATGGCCAGCTCGGGGTAGCTGACGAGGAGAGGCGGCGGCGCCCCCGCCTGCGCCGCGGCGGCGCCCGGCAGGGCCGCCAGAACGCACACGGCCGCCAGCGCCATCACCTTATGGAAGCGACCGATCATCACCATCCCTCCTCAATGCGGATTGCCACAGGAGAACCCTAGGCCCACCATGGATTTCGGACCGGAGACCTTACACCCCTCCGGCGATGTTCCGCCTTACATTCCGCACATCGCGATCTGCACTCGCCGCTAGCAGGATGCCGAAAATCCTTCTCTTCCGCAGGCTGCTCAAAAAGGCCCAGGTGCAAGGCGGCGTGCGATGCGCCGAGTGAGGCGTACGCCGGGTACGCCGCAGCGAGCGCGCGAGCGCGCCAACGCACCACCCGCTGCCACCGAGGCAGCGGGGAAAGATACCGGGCCTTTTTCAGCAGCCTGCTAGGGCTGGGCCTCGTACACCACCCTGCCGCCCACGATGGCCATCACGGAGCGGATCGTGCGGATGCGGTCCTCGGGGACCGTGAGGTAATCCTCGGTCAGCACCGGTGGCGGCAGCGTGGCCAGGTGCACCTTCATGCGGCGGCCGCCCGGGCCCGGCCCGGGGCGAAGGCCAGGGCCAGGAGGAGCGGCAACAGGGCGGCGAGCCTCCGCCCTCCCCCCGTCACCGGCGGCGCCCCTTGCGCGCCGGGCGGGCGCGGGCGGCGGAACGGCGGCGGCCGGGCGCCGGCTTCCCCGCCCCCCGCGCCGCGGCCCCCCGCCGCGCCGACTGCCCGGGGGGAGGCGCGGCGCGGTTCTCCAGGGTCTGGATCACGGCCACGCAATCCAGTTCACCCATGCCGGCCGCGGCCGTCTTCCGGTACAGGTCCAGGGCCGACGCCGTCATGGGCATGGTGAGGCCCAGCGTGCGGCCCGATTCGTGGATCAAACCCAGGTCCTTGCAGTAGATCTCCACCTTCCCCTCGGGGGCGAAGTCCCGCTCGATGAACTTCCGCCCCTTGATATCCAGGGCGCGGGACGAGGCCACCCCCGTCCCCAGGACCTGGAGCATGTACTCCCGGTCGATGCCGGCGCGCTGGCCCAGAAGCAGGCCCTCGGCCAGCGTGGCCATGTTCACGTTGAGGAGGTGGTTGGTGACGAGCTTCATCCATGCGCCCATCCCGTGGCCGCCCATGTAAAAGACGTGGCGGCTCAGGGGCCCGAACACGTGCCGCACCTGGTCGAACACGGGCCGGTCGCCCCCCACCATCACGGTGAGGATGCCCTGTTCCGCCTGGGGCGTGGTGCCGCTTACGGGCGCGTCCAGCTTCTCTACGGCGTGCCGCTTGAGGCGCTGGGCCCAGTCCTGCTGGGCCTTGGGAGACATGGTGCTCATCTCCACGTGCACCATCCCCCGGCGCTTGCTCGCCGCGATCCCCTGGGGACCGAACAGGGAGGCCTCGATGTGCTCGGGCCTGAGGAGCATGGTGATCACGATATCGGAATGTTCGGCCACCTCGCGGGCGGAGGCCGCCGGCCGCATCCCGTGCCGCTGCAGGGCGCTGACCTTTTCCGGCACCACGTCGAACCCGGTCACCGCGTAGCCGGCGCCCAGCAGGCGCCGCACCATGGGATTGCCCATCATGCCCAGCCCGATGAACCCGATCCCTATCGCCATGCTCCCTCCCCCGTGCCCCGCCCCGCTGCCTCTCGCCCGAGATCCCCTACCGCTGGCGGTCCCGTGGCCGTTCCCGGCCCTCACGGCTCCCCGCCCGGCGCGGCGCGCCGGGCGGCCGGGGCCGCGGCGGCAGGACCATTTGCCGCACCCGGAGACGGTTGATATCCAGCTCCTCGATCTCCAGGCGGCGGATGCGCGCCCGGCCCACGGCCAGCACCCCGATGGCCACCGCCCCGAAGGCCACGGCACCGAGGGCCGCGGCGCCCAGGGCCAGGGCCAGGCGCGCCGCCCGGCTCATGGCTTGCCTCGCTTCTTCATCATGCGGGCGATCTCGAACTCCATCACCGCCTCCCCCCGCTGGTTCTTGACGGCATGCCGCCAGAACACCCGCCCGGCGTCCGCCCGTTTGCCCTCGTGCTTGCCGATGACCTGGCCCTCCACCTGGATCGTATCGCCCACACAGACCGGGGCTTTCAGCATCATCTTGTCCAGCCCGGCGAAGGCCATGCCGGTGCCGTGGATCAGGCCCGTCTGGACCACCAGCCCCTCGCTATAGGCGAAGACCAGGGTCCCCGGGGCGATCCGCCGCTTGAACAGGCTCTCCCGCTCGATGTACTCCATGTCCAGGAACAGCGGCTCGATGAACCCCACCAGCGTGACGAACTGGATCACGTCCGTCTCGGTGATGGTGCGCCGGGCGGTGGTGAAGGCATCGCCCACATTCAGCTCTTCGAAGTGCTTCCCTTGAAGCATGACCCCCTCCTACTCATTGCGGATTGCGGAATGCGGATTGCGGAATGGCAGAGCACAGACCATGGGTCTCTAGAGTGTCCCGAGCGGAGGCATTCCGCCTTCCGCACTCCGCATTCCGCATTGGTCTCACGCGCCCTCGAAGATGTACCGCGAGCCGGTGGTGTTGGGCACGAAGCGGTCCGGCATCTCCCGGTAGAGCTCGAAGGTGATCCGCATGCCCGCGCAGTGCATGGGAACCAGGACCTCCGGCGCGAGCTCCCGGAACCCCGCCAGCGTCCGAACGATCCGTTCCTCTTTGGCGCCCGCCAGGTGGAAGCCGCCCAGGATGGCGTACACGCTGTCCACGCCGGCCACCTCTTGAAGGTGCCGCACGCTGTTGATGACGCCGGCGTGCCCGCAGGAGGTCAGGACCACGAGGCCGCGGCCCCGCACGTGAAAGCCCAGGGCGTGCTCGCCGTGGAACCCGTCCGGCAGCAGCTCGCCGCCCTCCTCCACCCGGAACCGGGCCGGGACCGTCTCGAAGGGGGTGCGCCGTGGGATCGGACCCGACGAAAGCCCGTGGCCCGCCACCAGGGCCGGCGCCCCGGGCATCTCGATCCGCACCCCGTGGGCTTCGATGCGCTCCCGCCGGAGCTGGCCGTAGTCCACCCGCTTCCCGTCCTCCTCCACCCCCCAGCGGTGCGCGAACGTGTCCGGCCCGCCCACATGCAGCGGCAGATCGGGGCGGAGGCGCGGACGCGCCGCCTCCAGGAAGGCGAGGAGCCCCCCGTAGTGATCGTCGTGCCCGTGGCTCAGGAAGAGGGCATCGAACCGGCCCACGTCCGCCCCCAGGGCCTCCAGGTTGTTCAGCAGCGTGGACGCGCGGGCCGAGAAATCCACCAGCACGGCGCGGCGCTCCGGGCCCCGCCACGATTCCACCAGGAGGGCGAACCCATGCTCCGCCAGCAGGCGGGGGCGGGGATCGCCGCCCCGCGGCGTGGCGGTGCGCTCCACGCGCGCCGACCCGAACCGGCCGCCCGTGGCCAGCCCGTCGTAGCTGTTCTCCACCACCACGCTGACCGCCAGCCCATCCACCACCGGAACCTGCATCGAGCCTCCTCAACGCCTCATCCGTTTGTCGTTTGTGGTTTGTCGTTTGTCGTTCCCTGCCAACGAAAGACGACAAACGACGAACGACAAACGCCCCCCCAGCCTCCTACGAGGAGGCGGGGGAGGGGTTAGCGGGGCTGAAAGCGCTCGGTGACCGCCCACTCCCCGGTGAGGGCGCTGAAGCCGTAGGCGTGCCGCCGCGTGAGCACGGAGGCGGCGTTGCCGGTGGTCACCACCGTCTCTACGGCGTCCTCGCTGCCGGCGCGGATGGGGATCTGGACCGCCACGCTCAACGGGCCGCTGAAGGCCACGGCCCGCATGTCCGTGACCACCAGCGCCACGGTATCGCCCGTGCCCCGATGGAGGACCCGCTCGCCCGCCTCCAGGCGAACCGACGTCCACGTGCCGCTCTGGGCGCTGAAGAAGAGGAGCTCCCGGGGCACCACGTGGAGGATGACGTTCGTCTCCAGCGGGGCCGTCTCGGCCGCCGCCGCCGTCACAGGACACGCTGCCGGCGCCCCCACCGCGAGCGCCAAGGCCGCCAACGCCAGCCAGGGCTGGCGATCCTGGCGTCTCGGCCCTTCACGCCCGCCCGACATGGCGCCGCACCCCCTCCAAAAGGCTGCTGAAAAAGGCCCATCTGCGGCGTTGGCGCGCTCGCGCGCTCGCTGCGGCGTACCCGGAGTACGCCTCACTCGGCGCATCGCGCGCCGCCTTGCATCTGGACCTTTTTGAGCAGTCTGGGCAAAAAAGACTCTTTCAGCATCCTGCCAAACGCCTGGCGAAATCCGGGTCGCCCCCCCTCATGTCCTCGGCGACCACCTCGACCTCGTGCGGCCCCCGCGTGCTCCGGGCCCCAGGGCGGCCAGGCCGGCGAGCCGAAGGAGGGCGCGCCGCCAGGATTTCATGGGGCCCTTTCGGAGCGTGAAAGTATCCCGCTCCGGTGGGGGGGTCAAGACAAAAGCCTGGCCCCGCGGGGGTCCAGAATTCCCTTCCCCCACTGTGACATTGTGGAGTAAAATGCTGGTAATTCAGGGGGTTAAGGCAGCCTTGAACTGAAGGAGGGGACCATGGGCGAGACCAGAGAAATGCGATTTACCGTGACGGGGATGACCTGAGGGGGGTGCGAGAAGGAAGTGAAACAGGCCTTGGAGAGGCTTGCCGGAGTGAAAGTTCAGGCCGTCGATCGGACGAAGAATGAGGCGCGGCTCACGCTGGAGGGTGTGGCCACCACCACCGACCAGCTGATCGCCGCCATCCAGGGGGCCGGGAAGTTCCAGGCCAAGCTCGCCGCCTAGCAGACTGCTGAAAAAGGCCCGACAGCTTTCCCCGCTGTCTCGGCGACAGCGGGTGGGCCGTTGGCGCGCTCGCGCGGCGCTGCGACGTACCGGCCCTCTCATTCCGCAATCCGCATTCCGCATTCCGCAATGGTAGGCGCCGCCTTGCACCTGGGCCTTTTTGAGCAGCCTGAGCAGGAGCAACTTTTTCGAAACCCGTTCGATGGCTGGGAGGTAGCAGGGGGCTTTCCGCAGAGGTCAGCTCCCCCGCGACGACCGCTTCGCCTTGGGGTGAAGGCCCTGCATGGCCGCATGGAGTTCCTGACGTATGAGATCGAGGATGGACTTCCGGATGTCTTCTTCGCGGAGCGCAGTGCGTAGTTCCTGTTCGGTCGCTTCTTGGACGACAGATCGTAGCGTGTCACGGACCGTATCGCGGATTCCCTCGCGAATGGCCTGAACGAGCCCGTTATCCTTCGCCTTCCCCATGGCCCCCCCTTTCCCAGCAATTGAACCCTAGCACGAGCCCAGGCTGGGGTCAAAGAAAGAAACCTACCGGGTGGCGGGGCCCTCCCCTCCCTGGCGCTTGCGCCACACGTCGTATTCGGCCAGCGCCTCGCGCATGCCCGAATGGCGCACGCCCACGGCGGTGAAGCCCTTCCTGTTCTCGAACCCGCCGTCGTACACCACTCGCGCCCGGTCCATCCGCTCCGACCGGGGCGTTTCGGCCGGGCGGCCGAAGGCCATCACCCCGGCCAGGTCCAGTTCGTAGGGGATCCCCAGCAGCACCTTCGCCTGTTCGTGTGAAAGGTGGTTCAGGAAGACGGAGCCGAGGCCCAGGGCGTGCGCCATGAGGGCCATGTTCTGCGCGCACAGGCCGGCCGCGATCATGTGCGTGGCCTCCCCGTGGATGTGCGGCCCGCCCCGCGCCGGGTCGGCGGCGATGGCGATGAGGAGGGGGGCCTGGGTGTAGTCGAAGGGGGGCTCCAGCTCACCGTCGGCCGGGTTCCCCGACTGCCAGCGGCGGGAGAGGGCGTGGGCCTCCCCGGCGTTGGCCTGGAGCGCCTGCTTCGTCTCGGCGTCGCGAACCACGATGAAGCGCCACGGCTGGTGGTTCCCCGCCGAGGGCGCCCACTGGGCGGCTGCGAGGATCTGCGCCAGCTGCCCGTCCGTCACCGCTTCCGCCAGGAAGCGGCGCACGCTGCGCCGCTGGAAGACGGCCTCCCGGATGTCCGCCACGTCGGCGAAGGCCGGCGCCTGCCAGGCGTGCTTCTCGCCGAACCGCTCGGCGAAGGCGATGTCGTGCAGGGGCCGGCGCTTGAGGGCGGATTGCCGCTCCTTGGTGTCCAGCCGGACGGGGGTGCCCATGCAGAGGACGCCCACCAGATTCCACAGGCGGGGGATGTTGAAGTAGACGTTGACCTTCTCCTCCACCCAGTGGGTGTACTGCACCACCCCCAGGCCGTGGGCGTGGGCCATGAGCTTGATGTTCTCCACCGCCATGGCGGCGCCCAGGATGTGGCCCCACCGGTCTCCCACGTGGCGCCCGCGGGCCTCCGGGTCCGCCGTGACGATGAGGGTGACGGGCGTGCGCTCCAGGTCCTGGATGTACTCCCGCAGCCCCTCCGGCCGGAACATGGGTACCCACCAAGCGGAGATCTCCTTGGATTCGATGGCCAGCTCGTGGAGGAACGTCTTGTCCGCCCCGTCGTGGACGACGATGAACCGCCACGGTTGCCAGTTCCGCGCCGACGGCGCCCACATCCCGGCGCGCAACACCTCGTCCAGCACGTCGGGGGGCACGGGCCGCGGCTCGAAGGTGCGGGCCGTCCGCCGCGTCAGGATCGCTTCCGATACGCGCATGGATCACCGCTCCCGCCAACGCCGCCTCCCGGCGGCGCCGAGGGTCCTCGGGGACCAGGCTCCGACGGTGGCCCGGAGGCGGGCCGCCGCCGCGGCCTCCGCGGGGTCTGCTGGTCCATCGGGACCGTCGCCTTCTCTACCACCATCCGCTGAATCCGTTCCACCGCTTTCTCGACGAATCCGTTTCGAAAATCCGGCACGTTCGTTGGCCGCATCCCGGCGCCTTTATTCCGTGATCAGCAGAGCCCCCCGTAGAGGCTGCTCAAAAGGGCCCAGATGCAAGGCGGCGTGTGAAGGGCCGAGTGAGGCGTACTCCGGGTACGCCGCAGCGAGCGCCCGAGCGCGCCAACGCCGCAGATGGGCCCTTTTCAGCAGCCTCACGCGGCCAGGCCGCGGCGGCGGGCGTAGCGCAGCATGCCCGCCAGCGCCTTCACGGGCAGCGCGGTGCCGGAGAAGATGGGGATGCGGAGGCCCTCCAGGGCCCGCTCCCATTCCGCCTTCACGGCGCCCCCGAAGAGGGTGAGGAACAGCGGCTTCTCCGGGTGGCGGGCGGCGGCCTCGGCGAAGACCTCCCGCACCTCCGGGAATGCCGTGCCGGAATACGGGAGCAGGATGGCCAGCACGGCGTCCGTGTTCTCGTCGTCCAGCACGGCGTTCAGCACGGCGGCGTGGCTCCGGCCGCTGCCGCCGGCCAGGGCCATCCAGAAATCCAGAGGGTTCACCGGCGTCTGCCAGGGCGGCAGTAGGGGCGCCACCCGGGCGGCTGTGGCCTCGCTGAACCGGGCCAGTTGCAGGCCCACGTCGGCCATTTCGTCCGCGGCCATGACGCCCACCGCCCCCGACAGGGTGAGGACCCCCACCCGCGGCCCCCGGGGGAGCGGCTGGTAGGCGAAGGCCTTGATGAAGGCCAGGAATTCGTCCAGCGTGCCGGCCCGCACGATCCCCGCCTGCCGCAGCGCCGCCTCCACCAGGGCCTCATTGGACGCCAGCGACCCGGTGTGGGATGCGGCCGCCCTGGCGCCCATCTCACTGCGCCCCGTCTTGAAGGCGATCACCGGCTTCCTGGGCACCACGCGCGCGGCCGCCGCCAGCAGGTCGCGCGGCCGCCGGATCTCCTCCAGGTGCAGGGCCACCACGCCCACCTGCTGGTCCTCGCCGGCGTACTCCAGGAACTCGGCCTCATCCACGTCGATCTTGTTCCCGAAGCTGACGGACATCCGAATGCCGAACCGCTGCGTGGGCTGGTGCATCCACTCTTCGGCCAGCACGCCGGCGAAGATCCCCGACTGCGCGGCCACGGCCACCGGCCCGTCCTCCCAACGGTCGTACGGCACGAAGCTCCCCACCAGGCGGCGGGCCATGCTCACGTAGCCCACTGTGTTGGGGCCGATGCAGCGCATGCCGCTGCCCCGCACGGTGGCGCGCAGTTCCTCCTCGCGCCGCGCGCCCTCGGGGCCCGCCTCGCCGAACCCGGAAGAGACGATGATCCCGGCGCGCACCCCCCTGGCCGCGCACGCCCGCACCGCCTCGTTGGCCCGCTCCGCCGGCACGATGACGAAGGCGGCCTCCACCGGCCCGGGAATCGCCGCCAGGTCGGGGTAGGCCTTGAGCCCCAGGATCTCGTTTCCCCGCGGGTTCACCGGGTACAGGGCACCCCGGTACCCGTGGTCCAGCAGGTTGCGGAGCACGGTATACCCGGCCTTGCCCTCGGTGCCGGAGGCGCCGATGATCGCGATGGAAGCGGGTTCGAAGAGCGACCGGAGGTTATGCATGCGGGCCCGGTGGGCCGGGGCGGAGCGGCACCGGCGGCCGGCGGGTGCAGGGCCTCATCCGCTCCGGGTGAGCCCCAGAAAGGCCATGGCGCTGGCGATGATATAGAGGGACACCCACGAGAGGTCGTCGAGGCCGTCGGGCCACTGCTTGAGGATGGCCCAGCAATCCACCGCCCCGATGAGGCACGCCACAGGCTCCCGCCAACGATGGAACAGCTCGCCCCGCCGCATGGCCTCCACGGCGTTGGCAAAAGGCAGGGCCCCGGGGAGCAGGAAGCCGATCAGCAGGATGAGGATGAACCACCCGGTGTTCCGGTGCAA
>DASPOZ010000430.1:0-2280 GCA_035625755.1 Candidatus Sulfotelmatobacter sp. | reverse complement strand
TCGCCCTGCTTCAGGTGCCACCAGGTATCCCAGTCGGTGAGCTGGAAGGTGCCCAGCAGGACGAGGTGGGCAAGCAGGAGAAGGCTTACGAAGGGCTTGAGAAGCCGCGAGGGGGAGGGAACCAAAGAGTCCTCCGGAGCGGGGTCTGCGTTCGTACTTACCTCCCTGCTTTGCGTCCTGTCAATCGCCCACGTGGACCCCCCGGGGCGCGCGGGCCGCGCCGCGCGGAATCCGCATTCCGCATTCCGCAATGGAAAGGTGGGCCTTTTTCAGCAGCCTGTTAGAGGCCCCATGCCGGCAGGGACACCCATCATGGGAGGCTCGCGCAGGACGAGCGAAAAAGGCGAGGAATCCCCCGGCGGGGGCCGCGCCTCGCTCGGGCAACAGGGGAAGAGCGCGGGCTATACGTCGCGCTCGGCGCGCCCCCCCAGTCGCTCGCGGATGGCGGCCTGGGCGGCTGCCAGGCGTGCGATGGGCACGCGATGGGGGGAGCAGCTCACGTAGTCCAGCCCCAGCTCGTGGCAGAGGGCCACGGAGGGCGGGTCGCCCCCGTGCTCCCCGCAGATGCCCACCTCCAGGCCCGGCCGGGTGGCCCGGCCCTTCTGCGTCCCGATGCGCATGAGTTCGCCCACCCCGTCGCGGTCCAGCGTCCGGAAGGGGTTCTCGGGCAGGACCTTCCGCTCCAGGTAAGCGCCCAGGAACTTGGCCTCGGCATCGTCCCGGGAGAAGCCGAAGGCGGTCTGCGTGAGGTCGTTGGTGCCGAAAGAGAAAAACTCGGCCTTTTCCGCGATCTGATCGGCCACCAGCGCGGCCCGGGGGAGCTCGATCATGGTGCCGAACTTGTAATGCGCCGTCACGCCGGCCCGCTCGATCTCCTCCTTGGCCACGCGCTCGAGCTGCTCCTGCACCACCGTCAGCTCGTTGCGGTGGCCCACCAGCACCGTCATCACCTCGGGGTGCACATCCCGCCCGGCGCGCACCTCGTCGATGGCCGCGCGGAGGATGGCCCGCACCTGCATCTCGTAGATCTCCGGGTAGAGGATGCCCAGGCGGCAGCCGCGCAGCCCCAGCATGGGGTTGACCTCGTGGAGCGCCTTCACGCGGGCCAGGAGCTTCTCCTGCTGCGCCAGCCGCGCCGGGTCCGCCCCGCTCTGCCGGAGCGTGGTCACCTCCACCAGCAGCTCCTCGAGGCTGGGCAAGAACTCGTGCAGCGGCGGGTCCAGCAGGCGGATGATGACCGGGTACCCCTCCATGGCCTCCAGGAGGCCCCGGAAGTCCGCGGCCTGCACCGGCAGCAGCTTCTCCAGGGCGGCCCGCCGCTCGGCCTCGGTTTCGGCCAGGATCATCTCGCGCATCACCGGGATCCGGTCCGGGGCGAAGAACATGTGCTCCGTGCGCGCCAGCCCGATCCCCTCGGCGCCGAACTCGCGGGCCTTGCGGGCGTCGGCCGGGGTGTCGGCATTGGCCCGCACGCCCAGGCGCCGCGCCTTGTCCGCCCAGGCCAGCAGCTCCTGCACCTCGCCCGTCAGGGCCGCCGGCAGCAGCGGCACGTCGCCCAGGAGCACCTCCCCGGCGCCGCCGTCCACGGTGAGGCGATCCCCCTCGGCGAGGGTGCGGCCGTGCCCCTCGGCCCGGCGGGCCGCCAGGTCGATGCGGAGGCCCTCGGCGCCCACCACCGCGGGCTTGCCCATGCCCCGGGCCACGATGGCGGCGTGGCTGGTCATCCCGCCCCGGGATGTCACCACGGCCTGGGCGGCGTTGAGGCCGTGGATGTCGTCTGGGCTGGTCTCGGGGCGGACCAGGATCACGGCCTTGCCTTCCGCCGCACGCCGGGCGGCCGTATCGCTATCGAAGACTACCACCCCGCGCGCGGCGCCGGGTGAAGCGGCCAGCCCCGTGGCCAGGACCGTTTTGGGCGCGCCAGGATCCACGCGGGGATGGAGGAGCTGTTCCAGCCCGTCCGGCTCGACGCGCAGCAGGGCCTCCTCCTGCGTGAGGATCCCTTCCTTGACCATGTCCACGGCGATCTTGACGGCCGCCTGGGCCGTGCGCTTGCCGGCGCGGGTCTGCAGGAGCCAGAGGGTCCCCTCCTCCAGGGTGAACTCCACGTCCTGCACGTCCCGGTAGTGGCGCTCCAGTTGCTCGGCCAGCCGCAGGAGCGCCGCGTGGGCCTCGGGCAGCTCGTCCCGCAGGGCCTCCAGGGGCTTGGGCGTGCGGATGCCCGCCACCACGTCCTCCCCCTGGGCGTTCAGGAGGTACTCCCCGTACACCTTCCGTTCG
>DASPOZ010000429.1:0-15562 GCA_035625755.1 Candidatus Sulfotelmatobacter sp. | reverse complement strand
CCTTCCTCGGGCTGGGGGCCTACACCAGCACCTTGCTGTGGAACTTCTGGGGCGTGTCCCCCTGGCTCGGCGGGGCGGTGGCGGTGGTGGGGGCGGCGCTGCTGGCGCTGGTGCTGGGCTACCCGTCCTTCCGGTTCCGCGTGGTGGGCCACTACTTTGCCCTGGTGACGCTGGCCCTGGGCGAGGTGGTCCGGCTCCTCATCATCGCCGAACGGGACTGGACCGGCGGGTCCCTGGGCATCACCTTGAAGGACGCCGGCGGGTTCAGCCTGGCGGCGGCGCAGTTCGGGGACAAGCGGGTGTTCTACTTCGCCGCCCTGGCGGTCTGGCTGGCCGGGCTTGCCGTGTGGCGCCGGGTGGACCGGAGCATGACCCGTTCGGCGCTGGAGGCCATCGGGGAGGACGAGGCCGCCGCCGCCGCCGTGGGGGTGCCGGTGACGCGTTTCAAGCTGCGCATCACCCTGATCTCCGCCGCCCTCACGGCGCTGGGCGGGGTCCTCTACGGCCAGTACGTGACCTACCTGAACCCGGGGACCCTGGCGGGCATCGGGGTATCGCTCCAGATCGTCTTCGCGGCCGTGGTGGGGGGGATGTACACGCTCCTCGGGCCCACGGTGGGGACGGCCCTCACCATCGCGCTGGCCGAGTACCTGCGGGTGGCCTTCGGCGTGAAGCTCCTGGGCATGGCAGACACCATCTACGGTCTGGCCCTCATCCTCATCATCATCTTCCTCCCCGAAGGGCTCTACGGCACGGTGCGCGCCCAGGTTGCGCGGCGGGCGGCCCCGGCCGCCGCACCGGGCCGGTGAACCTCGCCGCGGCGATCGGGGTCACTGGGGCAGCCTTTTCCTTGCCACGGACCGAGGCAATGCGCTACACTATGTGTGTTTCGGCGACGTTGCCGAGAAGGAGAGGGGGGACTGCGATGTCCACTCAGGTCAACATTCAGGAACCGTTCCAACGGATCACGGCCGAGGAGGCCCAGCGGCTGCTCGCCCAGGGTGAGGTGCGTCTCATCGACGTGCGGGAGCCGGGGGAGAACGCCCAGGTCCGGATCCCGAACTCCACGCTGGCGCCGCTCAACGCCTTGCTCTCGCGGCCGCGGCAATTCCTGAACGGGGACAACATCATCTTCTACTGCGCCGAGGGCATTCGGAGCGCGGTGGCCTGCGAGATGGCGGCCGCCGTGGGGTTCGAGAAGCTGTACAATCTGGAGGGCGGCATCAACGCCTGGGCCGCCAAGGGGCTTCCCGTCGAGCGCTAGGGCGGGGCCCGGCCGTCGGATGAAGGGGCGCCTCCGCCGGGAGGCGTCCCTTTTGCATTTCGGGAGCTGACACGCTGACGAGCTGATGAGCTGATGGGTTGTCCCGGCCGCCGGCCCGGGAGCGCGTCCAAACGCAGCCTCACCGGTTCGTGCTCATCAGCTCATCGGCCCATCAGCTCTTCAGCTCGGAGGGGGGGAGCCGTGGCGTTGCTCTTGCGCGAACACGAGGTCGAGCGGCTGCTGGACATGCCCACCGCCCTGGAGGCCGTGGAGGAGGTCCTGCGCCAGCACGGGATGGGCCAGGCGTCGAACCAGCCGCGCCGGCGGATCTTCGTGCCCAACGGCACGCTGCACGTGATGTCCGGCGGGATGCCGGGCTGGGGGATGATGGGCCTGAAGGCCTACGCGGCCGTGAAGGGGAAGGTCCGGTTCGTGGTCCTCCTGTTCAGCACCGAGACGGGGGAGCTGCTGGCCCTGATCGAGGCGGACCGGCTGGGCCAGATCCGCACCGGGGCCGCCAGCGGGGTGGCCACCAAATACCTGGCCCGCGCGGACGCCGGCGTGGTGGGCATCTTCGGCACGGGCTGGCAGGCGCAGACCCAGCTCCAGGCGGTGTGCGCGGTGCGCACGATCCGCGAGGTGCGGGTGTACGGAAGGGACGTCGAGCGCCGCACGCGCTTCGGCGCCGACATGGAGAAACGTCTGGGCTGCGCGGTGCGGCCCGTGGGCTCACCGGACCAGGCGGTGAAGGGTTCGGACGTCATCATCACCATCACCTCGTCCAAGGAGCCGGTCTTCGACGGCCGCCTGCTGGAGCGGGGCCAGCACCTCAACGTGGCCGGCTCCAACACGACGCAGAAGCGCGAGGTGGACGACGAGGCGGTCCGGCGGGCCGACCGCATCGTGGTGGACCAGATCGAGGACGCCCAGATCGAGTCCGGCGACCTGGTGGGCCCGGTCCAGCGCGGGATCACCGCCTGGGAGCGCATGGACGAACTGGGCGCGGTGGTCTGCGGCAAGGCCCCGGGCCGCGCGCGCCCCGACGAGATCACCCTCTTCAAGTCCAACGGCCTGGCCATCGAGGATGTGGCCGCCGCCTGCAAGGTCCTGGAGCGCGCCAAGGCCCAGGGCATCGGCACACAGGTCCCGATCTTCGCCTGACGGGTTCATGGAGGGAGGAGGCCAGGGTGGACAAGGCGGGGTTCCTATCCTTCTATAAGGGGATCCACCGGCCCAGCGCCAAGCTGATCGGCCTGGCGCCGGAAGATAGCCTGTCGTGGCGGCCGGCCGAGGCCAACATGATGAACTTGGGGCAGCTCCTGCGGCACCTGGCCGACTGTCCCCGGCACTTGGCCACGGCGGCGCGCAACGCCTTTCCGCCGCCGGCCGATTTCGCCCGGGCCAACGAGGCGGGGTTGCTGAATACGGCCAAGCCGGCGGAGGCCGGGCGGCTCCTGGAGGCGAACTACGCCGAGGCCGTCGAGGCCATCGAGGGCCTGAGCGAGGATGAATTCCGGCAGAAGCAGGTCGCCGTGCCCTGGGGGCCGCCCGCGCCCGCGCACGCGGCCCTGCTGGCCATGGCCATGCACCAGAGCAACCACAAGATGCAGCTCTTCCTGTACCTGAAGATCCTCGGTCTCGACGTGAACACCATGACCCTCTACGCGGGGAAGTAGGCCGCCTCTCCGGCGGCCGTGGCGCCCGCCGGATGACCGGCGGGGGAGGAGGCGATGGCCCCCCGGGTCGGCGCGCCGATTGCGGCGGTCCTCTTGGCGTGGGTCTCATCCGGCGCGGGGCCGGCCGCCGGCGCCGACCTGCCGGGACCCATCGCCCTCCCGCCCGGGTTCTCCATCTCGGCCTTCGCCTCGGGCCTGGGCTCGCCCCGCTTCATGGCCTGGAGCGCCCGCGGAGACCTGCTGGTGTCCATCCCGCGGCGCGGGCAGGTGGTGGGGCTGCGGGATACGGTGCGGGCGGGCCGGGCGGACCGCACGTGGATGGTGGCCGAGGGGCTGGACCTGCCCCACGGCCTGGCCTTCCGGGATCCACAGACGCTCTACGTGGCCGAGACGGGGCGGGTGGTGCGCTACCGTTACGACCCTGGGACGGGCGCCGCCTCGAGCCCGACAGCGGTCGTGCCGGATCTCCCCGCGCGGGGCGTCCACTTCACCCGGACCATCGCCTTCGGGCCGGATGGGGGGCTCTATGTCTCCATCGGGTCCTCGTGCAACGTCTGCATCGAGCGGGACCCGCGGCGGGCCGCCGTGGTGCGCTACAACGCCGACGGCTCCGGCGAGCACCTCTTCGGCCAGGGCCTGCGCAACGCCGTGGGCATCACCTTCGACGAGCGGGGCAGACTCTGGGGCGTCGTGAACGGTCGGGATTGGCTGGGGGACGAATTCCCGCCCGAGATCCTCGTCCAGATCAAGGATGGAAAGCATTACGGCTGGCCTCACTGCAACGGTCGCCGCATCCCGGACCCTGACCAGCCCCGACCCGGCTTCTGCGAGACGGTGGAGCTGCCGGATTTCGAAATGCAAGCCCACTCGGCCCCGCTGGGGTTGACCTTCTATACCGGTCACATGTTCCCGGCCGCGTACCGCGGCGACCTGTTCATCGGCTTCCACGGTTCGTGGAACCGCTCCACCAAGACCGGCTACAAGGTCGTGCGGGTGCGCATGCGGGACGGCCGGCCGGCCGCCATCGAGGACTTCGCCACGGGATGGCTCGTGGGCGACCGGGTGTGGGGGCGCCCTGTGGACGTGAGCGTGGGGCCCGAGGGGGCCCTGTACGTTTCGGACGACTACGCCGGCTCCATCTACCGCATCGCCTATTCCCCACGAGAGGCTCCGGGCGGGCGCTGATGGCTCAGGCCCTTCCTTCTCCCATGCCGCGCATGGTGGTGCAGACGTGGGGGACGGACGTGCGGGCGCTGCGGCGCTACTGGCGCGCGGCCGAACGCCTGGGCTACCACGGCATCGTCTACGGGGACGGCCTGTGGCCGTGGACCCACGACGGCTGGACGATGCTGGGCGCCCTGGCCACGCTCACGCGGCGGGTCCGGATCGGCCCGGCCGCCACCTACCTCCACGGCGACGCCTATCGGCATCCGGCCCTCCTGGCCAAGGCGGGTGTGGCCGTGGACGCGCTCAGCGGGGGCCGGCTGGACCTGCGGCTGGGCGTCGGCGCCGGCGATGCGGAAACGGCCGCCTGGTGGCGCCGCTTCGACGTTCCCTACGGCGGGGCGGGGGAACGCATCCGACGGCTGGCGGACGGGATCCGTGCCCTTCGGGCGTGGTGGTGCGTGGACGCGAGCGCCCACGGAGAGGGCGCGCCCGGGCGGGTCGGGCTGATGCCGCGGCCCGTACAGCGGCCCCATCCGCCCCTCTGGGTGGCCGCCATGCGCCCCCGCATGCTCCGCCTGGCGGCCGAACTCGCCGATGGCTGGGAGGCGTCCTACCTCACGGCCGAGGAGTTTGCCGCCAAGGGGCGGGCCGTGGAGGCGGCCTGCCGCCGGGCAGGCAGGGACCCGGGATCGCTGGCCCGCTCGCTCGAGGTGGATGTGGTGACGGGTCGCGACCGGGCGGACGTGGAGCGGGCGGCACGGGCCTTCTGCCGTGCTCGGGGCATTCGCCTGGAGGACCCGCTCATCCGGACGGTGCTCATGGGCACGCCCGCCGCGCTGCGCGATCAGGCGGTCGGGCTGGGCGCCGCGGGGGCCAGCCACCTCACCCTGAGCTTCGCCGATTTCCCGCGCCAGGCCATGCTGCGGCTTGCCGCGGTGACCTTAGTCTCGCGGGACGGACCGGCCACGCGTCCCGACCCGGCCTGAAACCCGTTGACGGCGTTCGGCAGATGCGGTAGCGTCCCAGAGGGCGAGGTGATGGCGAACCGCGGGTTGGGTCCGGGAGGTTGCCGAGGGGATCGGGATGCCGGCCAAGCTCTACGTGGGGAACCTGTCGTTTCAGGCAACGGACGCGGACCTGCGCGAGTTTTTCGAGCAGGCCGGCACCGTCGTTTCCGCCCGGGTCATCATGGACCGCTTCACCAATCGGCCCCGGGGGTTTGGCTTCGTGGAGATGGCCACGTTCGAGGAGGGGCAGAAGGCCATCCAGATGCTCAACGGCCGCGCGTTCAAGGACCGGTCCCTGATCGTGAACGAGGCGCGATCGGGTGGCCCCGGGGGGAAGGGCGGGGGCGGCGGGGACCGCGGCCCGCGCGGCCCGCGCGACTACCGGGGCGGGCGTGGGTAGCACCGACTCCAGGTCCTAGATAAGGGACGCCTCCTCGTCTTCCAATCTCCGAATCCCGCCACGGGCTTGACACACCGACGCACTGCTTGATATAAGAGTGGTGTTTCGGAAAGAGGAAGCCCGTTCCAATTCCCGGAACATGCCTGCTGGCCCAGGATGTCCACAGGCACTCGCTCTCCTGCTTCAGGGCCACGACCCCACCGCCGCCGCGGCGGCCGCCCGCCAGATCCAGGCACGTCAAATCCGCCGAGGTGGCCATGCGGGAAGCACGCAAGGGCACGCTCCTCCAGTCGGTTGACCACGCCCTCGCCGTCCTCGAGACCTTCGATGCCGCCACGCCCGAATTGGGGGTCACCGCCCTGAGCGGCCGGCTGAAGCTCGCCAAGAGCACCGTCTACCGCCTCCTCACCACCCTGGCCGCGCGCGGCTACGTCTACCAGAACCCCGCCACCGGCAAGTACCGCCTGGGCCTGAAGGCCTTCGAGGTGGGGTCGCTCGCCGTCGGCCAGCTCACGGTGCGGGAGACGGCGCTGCCGTTCCTGGAGAGCCTTCGGGACCTGACCAAGGAGACGGTGCACCTGGGGGTCCGGGACGGCGACTCCGTCATCTACCTGGAGAAGATCGAGACCCCGCATTCCATCCGAATGTACTCGCAGATCGGGCGTCGGGCCCCGCTGCACTGCACGGCCTTGGGGAAGGTGCTGCTGGCCTTCAGCCCGCCGGCGGAGGCGGCCCGGCTCCTCCGCCGGGCGCTCCGTCGTTACACCCCGAGCACGCTCGCGGATCCCGACGTCCTGGGCAAGGAGCTGGCGCGCGTCCGCGATCAACGGTACGCCATCGACGACGAGGAGTTCGAGGAGGGGCTCAAGTGCGTGGCGGCGCCCCTCTGGGACTATACGGGGGCCGTGGTGGCCTCGGCCGGGATCGCCGGCCCGCACATCCGCATCACCCCGGATCGCCTCCCGGAGCTGATCAAGGTCGTGTGCGAGACCACCGGAGAGATCTCGGCGCGGCTGGGCTACCGCCCGGCGCCGCCCGCGGGCCCGAAGGCGTAGAGGGGAGCGGGGGGGCGCCCGGCGAGAGAGCACCGCGGACCTCGGACCCGCCAAGACGGGGCGACATACCCGCAGCGATAACCTCGGTTTCCACAGGGAGGACAAGGGCATGGCCATGGACCTGTCGTTCATCAAGAAGCCCCACCACCAGACGCCCCGCCGCGTGTACAGCCAGACCGGATCCGACTGGCAGATGCGCGTGGACTTCGACACGCTGCGCAAGGACCGGCTGGCCCGCGCCAAGCAGATGATGGAGAAGCACGATATCGACGCCCTGGTGATGTTCGTGGGCGAAAACGTCCGCTACACCTGCTCGGTGTTCCAGGGCAACTGGAAGAACAACATCTTCATCCGGTACGCCGTCCTCCCCCGCGGCGGCGAGCCCGTCCTCTTCGAGACGGCCGGGTCGGACCTGCAGTGCGCCATCATCGACGCCCCGTGGCTGGCGGGGCGCATCCGCCCGGCCATCACCTGGAAGTGGTCCGAGGGGGCCGAGGACTTCATGGTCAACCGCATGGCGGATAGCGTCATCGAGGTGCTCAAGGAGCACAAGGTGCACAAGGGCCGCGTGGGGATCGACATCATGGACATGTCCGCCTACCAGGCCTTCACCAAGAAGGGGATCAAGCTGGTGAGCGCGTGGCCGGCCATGAGCGAGGCCCGGGTGGTGAAGACGCCGCAGGAGATCGAGTTGCTGAAGATCTCCAGCACCGTGGGCGACACCTGCATGTGGAAGATCAAGTACGAGTGGCTGAAGCCGGGCATCCGGGAGTGCGACATCACGGCCAAGGTCAACGAGCTCCTGTACGCCGAGGGCTTCGACTTCGTGTACGATATCATCGTGGCCTCCGGCGGCAACACCAGCCCGTACCGCCGCTGGCACACGGACAAGATGATCCGGAACGGCGATCTGATCATCGTGGACATCAACGCCGTGGGGCCGGGCGGCTATTTCGTGGACTACGTCCGCTGCTTCAAGGTGGGGGGCAAGTGGACCTCGCAGGAGAAGAAGCTCTACCGGGAGGTGTACGATTCCATGTACGCCGGCCTGGCGGAGCTGCGCCCCGGCAAGACCAGCAAGGACGTGGCGCAGAAGTTCCCCACCTATGACGACGACAAGTACACCACCGTCACGCTCCAGCAGTTCGCCCACTCCATCGGCCTGAGCCTGTACGAGGGGATGTGGATCTCCCGGGCCTACTCCATGAAGTACCCGGCCCCCATCCAGGAGAACATGTACTTCGCCATCGAGACCTTCGCCGGCCACCCCGGGCTGGAACAGACCGTGCGGCTGGAGGAGAACGTGCTGGTGACCAAGGACGGCCCCGTGGTCTTCACCATGATGGAGCACGACGACGAGGCGCTCCGCTGACCACCGGGCACGGCGACGCGGCGGAGGGGCGGTCTCCCCGCGTCGCCGCGTCGTGGACCACATCGCTTCTGTCGCACCCTCACGCACCTTGCGGACACCCTGGGTTGCGCCGCGCCCCTAGGGGGCCGCGGGCCTTGCCCCCGGGCGACTATCGGTTCGACATGAGCCGCCCGGTCCGGCCCGCACCCTGGCGGGCCTCCCGGGCGGCCCCAACCGCTTCGCCGCTGCGCTTGCATAAGGACGGACCGGGAGGAGGAGGCAAAGGCATGGCCGTCATCGTGGACTCCAACAACGTGAACAAGGACCTGAAGTATGAACCCCCCCTCATCATCGCGTGGGGCGTGGACGAGAAGACCTGCGGCAGCAAGACCATCACCATGGGGCGCACCATCATCCCCCCCTCGGGGCGTAACCAGCGGCACTACCACGTGTGCGACGCGACCTTCTACCTGGTGAAGGGCCAGCTCAAGGCCTGGATCGGCGAAGAAAAGAAGGAGCACATCCTGAAGGAGGGGCAGTTCTGCTTCGTGCCGGCCGGCGAGATCCACGGGATCCTGAACCTGAGCGACAAGGAGAACGCCGAGTTGATCTTCACCTACGGCAACTGCCCCAGCCGCGACGCCGCCAAGACCATCTACGTGGAGAAGTCCTGGGTGTAGCACATCTGCGGGCACGGGAGGGGGAGGCACATGCGCGCAGTGGGAAGCAGGGGGCTGCTGGCCCTCGGGGCGGCGGCTGTGGCCGTGGCCCTGGCGGCGGCCGCGGCGCCGGCGGCGGAGGAATTTCCTGCGAAGCCGGTCACCCTCATCCTCCCGGTGGGGGCCGGGGGTTCCCACGACCTGACGGCCCGCGCCATGGTGGGTGTCATCCAGCAGTACCTGGGCCGGCCCGTCATCGTCGAGTTGCGGCCGGGCGGGGGCGGCGCCATCGGGTCCAACCAGGTGGCCAAGGCCAAGCCGGACGGGTACACCCTGCTGTTCGGCGGCCCGGGATGGTCCACGGCGCTGCCGGCCATCGAGGGCCGGTCGGTGGGGCCGGAAGGGCTCATGGCCGTGGCGCGGGTCAACTACAGCCCGGTCGTCTTCGAGGGGAAGCCGGACCTTCCCTTCAAGACCTTGAAGGAGATGATCGCCTGGGCCAAGGCCAACCCGGGCAAGCTGCTGCACGGGAACACCGGGCCGTGGGGGGCCGGTGACATGCCCATGAAGCAGATGATGAAGGAGTACGGTTTCCAGGCCCAGATCGTCCCCTTCGACGGCGGCGGGCCTGCCCTCATAGCCCTCCTGGGCGGACACGTGATGACCAGCGGGCTGCTCACGGCCCAGTCCCTGCCGCACATCCAGGCGGGGAAGATCCGGCCCATCGCCATCCTGGACACCAAGCGGCATCCGGACCTGCCGGACGTGCCCACGTCCGTGGAGGGCGGCGTGAACGTCACCTACCGGCTGTGGCGCGCCGTGCTGGCGCCCAAGGGAACGCCGCGCCCCGTCATCGAGAAGCTGGCCGCCGCCATCAAGAAGACCACGGAGGACAAGACCTTCATCGCCGCCGTGAGGCAGCTCGGCGACGAGCCGGGATACCTCGGGCCCGACGAGTTCGAGAAGGAGTGGCAGCACGAGTACGAGATCCACAAGGAGATGGCGCGGGAGTTCAAGAAATGACGGGCGGGGGCGTGCCGTCCTTGGTGCGACGCGGGGATCTGGCAGCCGGCGCGCTGTTCGCAGGCCTGGGTATGGGAGTCTGCGTCCGGGCCATGACGCTCACCATCGGGTCGGCCCACGACCCGCAGCCGGGGTTTTTTCCGCTGATCGGCGGAATCCTTCTCGTCGCCCTGGCCACCCTCTTGATCGTGCAGGCGTTCGGCGGGGGCAGGGGGGCGCCGGGGGAGGCCGCGGGGGACAGCCTGCGGCCTCCGGCCGTCCTCGTGACGGGGCTGGCGATCTATGCCGCCTTGCTCGAATGGGCAGGATACCCGGTCATGACGGCCCTCATGGCCCTCCTCGCCCTCCGTGTGCTGGGGACCCGGTGGGCCCCCGGGATCGTGGTCAGCGTGGCGCTCGCGGTCGGGAGTTACCTGCTGTTCGTGAAGCTTGGCGTGCCGCTCCCCCTGGGCCAGATCTTCGGGGGTTGAGCGACGTGACCTCATGGATTTCTTAAGCAACCTCAGCCATGGTTTCGGCATCGCCCTGAGCCCGTGGAACCTCTTCTACGCCATGCTGGGGGCTGTGCTGGGGACCGCCATCGGCGTCCTGCCCGGCCTGGGGCCGCCGGCTACCATCGCCCTGCTCCTGCCGGCCACGTACAAGATCGATCCCACCGGGGCGGTGATCATGCTGGCCGGCATCTTCTACGGGGCCATGTACGGCGGATCCACCACCTCCATCCTCCTGAACATCCCGGGCGAGGCCGCCTCCGTGGTGACCTGCCTGGACGGCTACAAGATGGCCCGCAAGGGACGGGCGGGGGCGGCGCTGGGGATCTGCGCCATCGGATCGTTCATCGCTGGCACCATCAGCGTGGTGGGACTCTCCCTGGTGGCCCCGCCGCTGGCCGCCTTCGCCCTCAGCTTCGGCCCCCCGGAATACTTCGCCCTGGTGATCCTCGGCCTGCTGATGGCGGTGTACCTCTCGCAGGGTTCGGTCCTGAAAGGCCTGATCATGGGGGTATTGGGCCTCCTCATCGGGATGATCGGGCTGGACCCGGTGCACGGGGCCGAACGGTTCACCTTCGGCCTCTCGCGCCTGACCGACGGGGTGGACTTCGTGGTCGTCACCATGGGGTTCTTCGGGATCACCGAGGTGCTCAGCAACGTGGCGGCCCCGGAGGTGCGGGAGATCTTTCGGACCACCCTGCGCGGGCTGCTGCCGAACCGGGAGGAGTGGCGGCGGAGCGTCCCGGCGGTGGCCCGGGGATCGTTGCTGGGGTTCTTCATCGGCATCCTCCCGGGGGGCGGGGCCATCATCAGCTCGTTCATTGCCTACGCAGTGGAGAAACGGCTCTCGCCCCACCCCGAACGATTCGGCACGGGGATGATCGAGGGGGTGGCGTCCCCCGAGGCGGCCAACAACGCGGCCGCCGGGAGTTCCTTCATCCCGCTCCTCACCCTCGGCATCCCCGGCAACGCCTCCATCGCCATGATCTTCGTGGCCCTCATGATCCACGGCATCCGGCCGGGGCCGCTCCTGATCCAGGAGCACCCGGACCTCTTCTGGGGCACGGTGGCCAGCATGTACATCGGCAACCTGATGCTGCTGGCGCTGAACCTGCCCCTGGTGGGGGTGTGGGTGAAGCTCCTGGAGGTCCCCTACCGCTACCTGGCGGGGCTGGTGGTGGTGATGTGCGTTGTGGGGGCCTACAGCGTCAGCAATTCGGCGTTCGATGTGGGCCTGATGGTGTTCTTTGGGATCTTGGGCTACTGTTTCCGCCTGGGGGGGTTCCCGGCGGCACCGTTGGTGCTGGCCATGATCCTGGGCCCCCAACTGGAGCGGAGCCTGCAGCAGTCGCTCATCGCATCCCGGGGGGACCTGCTGATTTTCGTGGAGCGCCCCATTTCGGCCGCCCTGCTGGGCGTGGGAGCCCTGCTGGTGCTCCTGCCCTGGGCCCGCTGGGCCTGGGGCCGGTGGCGGGGGGCGGGCGGGGCCGTGGCGCCGGCGGGGTGACCGCCCCGGGGGAGGCACGAGGGATGCGCCATGAGGGATGGGGGCACCGGAACCAGAGAACCCCTCGCCCCTCAGGGCGCATGCCAGCGCCGGCTGGGAACTGAGAACGCACCGCTGGTCAGTCAAGAGGAGGGAGAAGCATGGCGAGCAGCGTGACCCCGTGGCATACAGACAAGTGGTTCGTGAGCCCCTGGAACTACCTGGATGAGGCGATGCAGGGGGCCGCGATGCCCCAGCGCGTGAAGTTCCACGACGTCTGCCTGCGCGACGGCGAGCAGCAGGCCGGCGTGGAGTTCACCCCCCAGGAGAAGGTCCGCCTGGCCACCATGCTGGCCGAGGCGGGGGTGCACCGGATCGAGGCCGGGATGCCGGCCGTGTCCCCCATGGACGCCCAGGCCATCAAGATGATCGTGAAGAAGAACCTGCCGGCCGAGATCTTCGCGTTCTCCCGCTGCATGAAGGAGGACGTGAAGCGGGCGGTGGACTGCGGGGTGAAGGGCATCGTGATGGAGGTGCCCTCCAGCGAGCACATCATCGAGTACGCCTACCAGTGGACGCTGCACCGGGCCATCGAGACCAGCATCGAGGCCACCCAGTACGCCAAGTCCCAGGGGCTCTACACCGTGTTCTTCCCCATCGATGCCTCCCGGGCGGAGATGGGCTGGTACCTGAAGATCATCGAGCAGGTGGCCAGCGAGGGGCACATGGATGCCCTGGCCCTGGTGGATACCTTCGGCGTCCTCTCGCCCCACGCCGTGCGCTACTTCGTGCGCCGCACCCGGGAGCGCATCAAGAAGCCGCTGGAGACCCACTTCCACATGGACTTCGGCATGGGCGTGGCCAACACGGTGATCGCGCTGGCCGAGGGGGCCGAGGTGGTGCACTCCACCATCTCCGGCATCGGCGAGCGGGCCGGCAACGTGCCCACCGAGGACACGCTGCTGGCGCTCCTCACCATGTACGGGGTGGACACGGGGGTCAAGACGGACCGGCTCACCAAGCTCTCCCAGTACGTCCGCAAGATCGCCAAGCAGCCCATGCCCACCAACCGGCAGATCGTGGGGGACATGCTCTACGACATCGAGTCCGGGATCATCGCCAGCTGGTACAAGAACGCGGCCAAGGACCACTTCCTGGAGGTCTTCCCCTTCCATCCCAAGCTGGTGGGCCAGCGGATGCCCCGCGTGGTGCTGGGCAAGAACAGCGGCCTGGACTCCATCCGGATGCACCTGGAGCGGATCCGGGTGAAGGCGACCGACGACCAGGTGAACGACATCCTGCTGCGCGTCAAGAAGGCCTCCCTGAAGAAGAAGGGCCTGCTGGACGACAAGGAGTTCCGCAAGCTCGTCAGGCAGGCCGTGCGCTGAGGGCCGCGTGCGCCCGTTGCGCTCCCTCCTCTTCGTGCCGGGGAACAAGCCCCGCATGCACGAGAAGGCCGCCGGGTCCGGGGCCGACGCCCTGATCCTGGACCTGGAGGACTCGGTGCCGCCGGCCGAGAAGCCGGCGGCGCGCCCCCTGGTGCGCGAGGCCCTGGAGAAGGTCCGGGGCCCCGCGCTCTACGTGCGCGTCAACGGGGACGGGACGCCCTGGCTGGCGGAGGACCTGGCGGCCGTCGTCTGCGCCGGGCTCGCCGGCATCATGCTTCCGAAGGCGGAGCACCTCAGTACCTTGCGCATGGTGGCGGAGCTGCTGGCGGCGGCCGAATCCCGGGCCGGCCTGCCGCCGGGGGGCACCGAGATCATCCTGCAGATCGAAACGGCCCTGGGCGTGCGCAATACCTACGAGCTGGCCAGCGCGCGCCGGGTGGCGTCCGTCTGCCCCGGCACCGCGCGGGACGGCGACCTGCAGCGCGACCTGGGGGCGGCCTGGTCCCTCAACGGCCCCGAACTGGCCTACGCCCGGGGGAAGGTGTTGCTGGACGCGAAGGCGGCCGGCATCGCCTATCCCCTGGATGGAGTCTACGCCGACTTCCAGGATGACGAGGGGTTCCTGGCCGAGGCCACGCTGGCCCGGCGCATGGGCTATTGCGGGAAGACGCTGATCCACCCCCGCCAGATCCCCCTGGCCCACCGCGCCTTCACCCCCGCCGCCAAGGAGGTGGCGTACTACCGGCGCCTGCTGGATGCCTTCGAGGCCGCCGTGGCGGCCGGCTCGGCCTCGGTGAGCCTGGACGGCACCATGGTGGACGTGGCCATGGCCGAGCGCGCCCGCCGCTTCCTGGCCCTGGCGGACCAGGTCGGCGTGCAACCTGACACCTGAAATCCGTTCGGTGGTTCCCTGCTGACCGGAAGTTGCTGGGGGCGGAACGGCCGAACCACCGAACTCCCGAACGACCGAACGGCTGCGAGGGAGCGCGTGTGACGAATCCAAGCCCGGAGACGCCGGCCCGGCGGCTGCGCCGGCTGGTGGAGGCCCCCGAGATCCTGGTGGCCCCCGGGGCGCAGGATGCCCTCAGCGCGAAGCTGGTGGAGGGCGCCGGCTTCCCGGCGGTCTTCTGCGGGGATTACAACGCGGCCGCGGTGTTGCTGGGGCGCCCGGATTACGGGCTCGTCTCGGTCCGCGAGATGGCGGACCTTTTCCAGGCGATCACGCGGGCCGTCGGCATCCCGCTCATCGGCGACGGGGGGTGCGGCTTCGGCAACGCCCTGAACGTGTACCGCGCGGTCCAAGAGTACGAGCGGGCGGGGGCGGCCGGGATGACGCTCGAGGACCAAGTGTACCCCAAGCGCTGCGGCCACATGGAGGGGAAGCAGATCGTCCCGGCCGCCGAGATGGTGGCGAAGATCCGTGCCGTCCGCAGCGCCCAGCGGGATCCGGCCTTCGTCCTCTGCGCCCGCACGGATGCCATCGCGGTGGGCGGGATGGACGAGGCCGTGGCCCGCGGCCGCGCCTACGCGGAGGCGGGGGCGGACCTGGTATGGGCCGATGCCATCCCCAGCCGCGACGCCATCGCCAGGCTGGTGCGGGAGGTCCCCTGCCGCATCTTCGTGGCCATGATCGAGGGCGGCAAGACCCCCCTGATGACCCCGGCGGAGCTGGAGCGCCTGGGCGTCTCCGTCGTCATCTTCGGCCTCACCACGCTGTACGCCGCTGCCGGCGGTATCCGTGACGCGCTGGCCCACCTGCGCCGGGACGGGACCACCGGGGCCTTCCTGGACCGCATGCTCACCTTTCCCGACTTCAACGCCCTGGTGGGCCTCCCGGAGCTACAGCGCTTGGAACAGGAGTTTGCGACCCCGAGTCCCCCGGCCCGTCCCTGAACGCTCGAAGTGCCAATGGTTGTGACAAGTGTGGAGAAACTAGTTCCCTCGCAGGCTGCTCAAAAAGGTCCAGATGCAAGGCGGCGCGCGAAGGGCCGAGTGAGGCGTACTCCGAGTACGCCGCAGCGAGCGCCCGAGCGCGCCAACGCCGCAGATGGGCCTTTTTCAGCAGCCTGCCAAGGAGGCGCGGATGGCGATCAAGATCTGGTGGCAGAGCAGCACCCCCATCGCCCAGCCGCACATGGCGGATTATCGCAACGCCCTCACGGCGCACCTGGAGGCCGTGCGGCGCCCTGACGTGGAGGTGCACATCAACGGGGTGGACGGGGGCTCCCTCGACCTGCACTACAACGCCGTGGTGGCCCTCAACTCGTTCCAGCCGGGCGGCATCCTGGACAAGCTCTTGAGCGCCGAGCGGCAGGGGTACGATGCGGCGGCCATCGGCTGCTTCCTGGACCCCGCCCTGCACGAGGCGCGAGAGCTGGCCCGCCTCCCCATCTTCGGCCTGGGCGAGACGTCCATGCTCATGGCCTGCATGTTCGGCGCGCGCTTCTCCGGCGTGGCCTTCCACGACAAGCAGGCCCAGTACTACGACCGCAAGGCCTACGAGTACGGCCTGCGCGACCGGCACCTCCCCTTCGGCAGCCTGAAGATCGACCTGGCGCAGGTCCAGAAGGGCTTCAGTGACCCCGGCGCCATGAC